>NZ_JAIVFV010000229.1 GCF_020829445.1 Nostoc sp. CHAB 5836 | reverse complement strand
TAACGTATTGCTCGCAGTATAAAGGTTCTGACAGTCCCATCTCCCTCAGAAGCTAAAGGTTTATGTATGGAGATTTTGCCAGTTTTTGCCAAAATTTTTCTAGGCTCTTATTTTGGCAAAGGTATTAATATAGATACATATTTTTACAGATGTTACTGCTATAAAGTTCATCAAAGTATTCTCAAACTAGATATACGAAGTGCCGCAAGTAAGTAATTGCGGCTGTAGGGTTGCTCCAGCGATCAACCAGGATAAGCTCATCTAATTTGGTATTATGTGAGCTTGACAAATCAAAGGAAATAAGCATAGACAACCGGATAAAAAACGCACTTGACAACTGAACAGAATAAATGAAAAGAAAACAATGCTGTTAACTAGCTAAACAAAATTAATTACAAAGTTTTTACCAATTCTTCAAAGAATTTTTTCCACAGATACTACTACAAAAGGTTGCCAATTTTTGTGAGTATCAATTTCAATTCATTGATACTTAATAAACCGCCACAAAATTTCAATGAAATTTAACTCAGGTGAATAGCAGGGTAATTGAAAGATGATAATACCACGTTCTTCCCATTCTTTAATTTTATCAAGAATAATCCCACTGGGATGAATAGAGGATTGCTCAACAACAATCCCGGTTAGTTTATCTACTTAGGAAAGAAAGCATCAATGCAAGCAATAATTACATCCAAATTAATACTTTGAGATGAAACATAAGTTTCAAGGTGATTATTTAGATTCATGATTTCTAAAACATTTAAGCGCGAACTACGGCGACTATTAATAGTTAAGCACTGTCCGATATCTTACCATCCAGAAGGAAGAGAAGGAATGAGACAAAATCCGGTTTCATCTAAGTAATATAAGTTAATTTTACCTTCGTCGGTAAGCATTGTCATACCTCTTGATTGTTGATAGATTGATTAACGAACGAACGTTGCCCCTTGCTGTGAGGTATGAGGTATTGTTATCTTATTGACAAGATGTGTTTGCCTTGCAATGCAGACTAACTTTGCTTAGCTAAAGAAGCTAAAGCAATGCAGCATACAGACATATCAGAGGTTGACCAGGGATTTATGCAAGTTCAAAATTAATTTATATTTCATAAGTTCGCTCCCTATAGCGGAATGGCACTAAAAAAAGCTCTAAGCTTTGCAGGGTAAGCACTACAGCTTTTAAAGCTATTGAACAGTGAAGAGATGGGGCAGGCGATTGTCCTTGATGCAGTGCTGCGATCGCTACAAAAGTTCAGCGTTTTTTGCGATGGCGTACCTGGGCGCTTGATAGTGATCGCTGTGCCTTCCAGAGGTGGAAATTGATATACCTGACTTTTCACGGGATGTGGAAGTGCGATTCGTTGTGTGATGAATCACGGTAATCAGTCCGTAAATAACGCTCTTTTATGTCTCTGGTGAGAGAAAAATGCTGTGATTTGCTGAGATTCTTGAAATTCCTTGAAGGCTGTGAACAATACAGGCGCTGCTATGTCGGAAATATTGGGATTATTCAAATATATCTGTGAAAAAACCAAGATATGGCAGACATTACAGTTAACATGATTAAGTAACAAAATCATGTTGAACGTGAATAAAAAAACTACTAAAAAAGCCTTAAACCCAAGCTGGGGAGGATATAGAGAAAAATCTGGCAGAAAATCTACATGGAATCATAAACAAACAAGTACAATCCGTATACCAAAAGCTTTTGAGCAAGAATTAATGAGGTATGCACGATATTTAGACACAGGATTCATACTTGATAATAAAACAGAATCAATTGATTGGGAGGATGATTTTGTGACTGAACCAAGATTGACTGTTCTAGATAGAATTACCGACGAGTTTGAATATGAAACAAAGTCAAGGTTAGAAGCAATAAATGCGCCCAGCACTTCTGACCAACTTGAAATAGTGACAGAATCAAATTTGATAGCTCAACCCATGCCATCGTTCATGGATGCTATATTTTTAGCCAGAGAGATTGTTCAGCAAAAAAAGTGTGCGCGAATATCTCTAGCTAGATTCATATCTAAGTGTTATTTAACACCAGTCAATAGTGAATCCTTAAAAAGTTATCCTTGATCCATATCATGGTTTACCCCGAATCCACGGTTATATAACCTTGAAATTGATTCATTATTTTTATCAGCTTCTGGAATCCCAACTGGAAGTTAGTATTAACAAAAACGGCTAACCACGGTTTGATTAGATTCCAGAATATATATGGTTGAATAATTAATCTTAAATTGTTCAAAGTGGACTTCCATCCCAAACTGAAATCCCACCATATATGGTTACTAAAATCTGCTGGTTCTCTGGAAATTTGCGGTGAGATTGCTTCATTTTTGCTTTCGCTTTCCAATTTATTTCTAGCTTGAGCCTGTAAACTTACTAAAAAATAGGCACTCATAACTAGTTCCCACCATTTTTCTATTTGCTGGTAGTTCGTCAGTCTAAAATCAGCCCATCCCAACTCATTCTTCCCTTGTTTAAAGGCATACTCTACCCAATTACGAAATCCATAAAGATTTCCTAATAAAGCCGCCATATCACTTTTTAAATCTGCTTTTACATACCATGTCTGATTTTTTGGTAAATTATTTGGGTCAGTAGTGATTCGCCAATACGTTATCAGTCTGGATTCGCTTTCATTTATCTGTTGTATATATCTTTTTTCTGACTTTCCATCACTAAAAGTCCGCTCAAATTCTTGCCACACACCATACTTAGCCTCTTGGTCTGGCAAGCTAAACTCTCGATGATTACTTCTTATCGCTAGTAAATAATGTTTTTTATGCTTGGACAACACAGCAATAAATGTTGGACTTTCGCCATACAGACTATCCGCTAAAACCAAATCAAAATTAAACCCAATTTTGAGCAATGCTTCAATTATTTCGACTGCCAATTGAGGTTTGGTTTTATAGACTCCTCCTACTTCAAGTCTTTTTCGTGGCTTATATATTAAAAATATTAAAGGAAAAGTCAAGTCTCCTAATACTCCATAAGCATTAACTGAGACAATTCCATTATCAACTTTCCCCAAGTTCCCAATATATTGTCTCGCAACATAATCTGTATGCTTCCCTTTCTTTTTATCTCCAGTTTCATCAATTACTAGCTTAAATGAACGTCCCTCTAACATTAAGAGAGTCAGTTCTAAACGCCTGTCTCGTGAATCTTCTACTGACCAAGGTGAATTCGTAAGAAAGTTTTGCAGTGGTTGTGCATCGTGTAAACCTACTGCTTTCGCTATTTCTGGTAAAGATTTACGCTTTATATCAGATAACATCCCAGCATGAAGATGTTTAAAATTTTCAAATGTCCTCACTTCTGGAAACAAATCTCTATAGGCATCGCAGTACTGGTCTACCACGGTGATCGTGGAGGTAGCCGTTCTTGAACCCAATTAAATACCCTTGCTAAGTTAAACTCTTAGTAATTAATTATACTCTCATGAGAGTAATAAAAGAGCGATAATCACGCCAATCAACTCTAACAAGCAGGGCAAACGCATCTAAATATTGACGAGCCTGAATCAGGATAAAATACACCAAGACTCAAACTACATAGGGCTTTGAGGAAATTAAATCTCACTCTGACTGAAAATGATAATCATTAAGAGGAGGAGTTAGAGGCAGCCGACGGCTGCCTGAATTTTCACGGTCAGTTCTCCACTCTTCTAGCGTAGGTTTTCTCACAGTCTGATTCTCAATAGTTTTAGATTAATGACTAGGAATCACGAGAAGATCAGCACAAGAAAAACTCAATTTATGCGATCGCCACCAGGAAGGCGCAGTTACGCCATCGCTAACTGATCAAAGTGACTTTTACAGATGGCGTGAAAAGTCAGGACGGCTGCCCTTCATTGAGAGCTGATTCGTAAAGAAAATCTAAAGAGAACTGAATCAGGCTTTACTTAGGTTATAGGCTAAATCGAGTGTAGTTATGTTGTAGTTAATGAGCCGTCTACCCACGATTGACAATCCGCACCGCAAATCTTACCCAAGTGATTTAAGCGATGCCGAATGGGCAATTATCAAGCCTTTTCTACCTACACCCAAGGGATTTGGGCATCCTGTAGAAGTAGATTTACGAGAAATTTTGAACGCAATTTTCTACGTGCAACGTACCGGTTGTCAGTGGGAAATGCTGCCTCATGATCTTCCTCCTTACACAACGGTGTATGGCTACTTTCAGAAATGGCAGCGCAAAGGCATTTGGTAGCAAATTCACGACCAAATACGCCATCAACTGCGACAAGATTTAGGAAGAGATGAACAGTCTACGGTTGCGATAAGCCTAACGGCATGGCTTCGCTTACCGCTGATTCTCAATCCGTGAAGACCACGGAAAAAAAGGGGAGGTCTACGGTTTCGATGGTGGTAAGAAGGTTAAAGGACGTAAACGACATATAGTTGTAGATTCTCAAGGGTTGCTGATTGGCGTTTTAGTAACTGAAGCCAATGCGTCAGAACGTTTGGGTGCTGTGGTTGTACTGTATGAAGCAGCCGAGGAATTGTCTAAATTGGAAGTTGTTTGGGTAGATCAAGGCTATTCGGGAGAAAACTTTGCTCAAGCCGTTAAGCACGTTTGTGGAGAACAGGTTCGTGTTGAGGTGATTGAAAGGATATCGAAAACATTTGAGCGATTGCCCAAACGATGGATTGTAGAGCGGACATAAGGCTTTGCTCAATCGATTTCGGCGCTTGAGTAAGGATTATGAATTGTACACCGAGCTAAGTGAAGCAATGATTTATGGCTCATTGATTCGTTTGATGATAAAGCGAATGGCAGCTTAAGGTTTTGTTTACGAATCATCTCTAAAAGTTTTATTTATTCTCTAAATAAATATATTCTTATGTAGCTCATAATTAAATTATTTTAGTATTGATGATTAGTCATTTAGTTAAAGATAATTTAATTCACATTTTGAAAAATATTTGATTTCTTTTATTTATCATTTTATCAGTTTTTACAATTATCTATGTCATTCTGGAATCTCCCTTTGTGTATTTCCAAATAATAAAAAACTTATCCCATTAACTTACCAATTTCGTTTAATTTCTGCTCCAAGATTTCTTGTAAAGATTGAAGTTGTTCACGACTAGCATTAGCTAAAGTCATCTCAGATAATCCACTACTGATTTTTTGAATAATTACTTTTACTTCTTTCGATTCAGATTGTTCTGATGTTAAATACTTAGCTTTAATACCCTTAATTAAATCGCGTGTCTCAGGTACAGTTAAACTTTCTTTTAATACCTCCTCTGTTGCTTTTATTCGTTCTATAGCAGCCTCTTGTTCGGAAATTTTCAAGATTTTTGATGACAATGTTGCTAATGCCAATGCGTGAGCGCCTTTCAGTTCTTGATGACGAATTGCTTTTTTTAAATCTTCTGGCAAAGATAACATTGGTAAAAGATTGGACTTAACAGAAGCAGGATTCAAACCAAATTCTAAGAACACTAAAAATAAAGCTTGCTCGTCGTTATTAATATCCAGTACTTCTAAACCTTGTTGTTGCTCCTCACTACTAGCAATTAATAATTTTGTTAGTTCCTTGACTTGATTATTACGTTCAAGCCGCTTAAGTACAGCACCAAGAGTTGTAGCAACCTCATCCAATTCTAAACCAGTTGATTTGGTAATCTCTTTAAATATTGCTTCTGCCTTATCCAGTGGATTTAAATCTTCAAAACCTAAAAAAGTCAATAACGATGATTGGTCTAAATCCTGTGGCTGAGGTACGATTAATGCCCGAATAGTCTCCCATCCTAATAGCTTCGCTCCTGACCAACGTAACTGTCCGTCCAAGAGCATATAACGACCGTTATCTTGAGGAACTAAAATAACTGGTGTAATCTGCCCATGTTTTTTTAGTAATCTCGCTTTTGCCTGAATAGACTCTTGTGTAATTGTTTGTCTTGGCTGGTTAGGGTTAGGGTCAATTAAACCCGTATCAATGGCAATCTCACCTGTTTGCGTTTGCAATTGTTCGCGCAGTTTAGCGATTTCTGTCTCTAATTCTGGTGATTGCGATGCACGTAACCTTTCTACTTCAGCTTGTAAATCCGTAATTTTTTGTTCTTGATCCGTTTTCTGTACTGCCCCTTTAAATTTATCGCCTATTTGCGGTAATGCTTTTGCCATTATTTTTCCTTAATTAATGCAATGACATCATCAACAATTAATTTGAAATCTTTGCAAGCAGGATGCTTGGGACGATACTTGTGCAATGGTAATCCATAGGCACTAGCATTTTTAAACTCGTTAGAACTCCGAATTTTGGGATATAACTTTATCCCTAATCTCTCAGCAATTGCAGGTAACTGTGCTAGGTATTGCCTGTGCATAGCTACTACTGTGTTATACATACTGGGAACAAACCCTAAAATTGGTGGACGTGGTTCAAGTTGTAACTCGTCACTTGTGGAAATACACCATTCAACTAACTCTGCCGAACCAGAAATAGCTTTCATTTCTAACTGTACTGGAACCAAAACATGAGTAGCAGCAGCTAAAGCATTGACATTTAGCATACCCAAAGTTGCAGGACAGTCCAAAATAATTAAGTTATGAGGTAATGAATATTTATTTAATTTGTCGGCTAGACTGTATTCTCCACGTTTTCTGATCACTAATTCATTAGCTATTTCAGCCAACAAGGGATGTCCTTGACACACCTCAACTTTGGAATCCCAAACTGGTACTAATGACCAATCACCTTTAAAATCCTTTGAAAGTAACTCTACTGTAGTTAAATTTGCTTCGGCTGGTGACAAACCACAAAATACGTCCAATGAACGTTGGGGGTCTAAATCTAACATAGCTACGCTATAACCCCGTTTACTTACTTCATAGGCAATATGTGTGCTAATGGTAGACTTACCTACTCCACCAGCATTAGCCAGGAGTGCGAGAACTATCTGTTTCATAAAAATTGCTCAAACTTAGTTGCAGTATATCAAGTGTTTGTCGGATTTTAAAATCCGACAAACATAAGTTTGAGAATTTTAATAAATGTCGGATTTCAAAATCCGACACAAGCTGAATTCCAAAAATTCTATTCAGAGCGCCGAGGCTAGGTAGGGAAAATGGGAAGAGGCTTTTTTGCTAGTTGAGAAGCCCTTTAATTTATCTGTGGAGGACGAGCCTCTCCCCATTTATTTGCCGCTAAATTGATCACCCAAATAACTCCCGATGCTGATAAGCAAATCGAGAAACATCCAGACTAGCTACAGGTTTAGCATAAATAGCCTGATTGCGAATTGCCTCTATCTGTTCTGACTCTCGCTCCATAGCTGGTGTGAATTCTTGTCGCTGTTTCAGCAAATCCTCAAACTCAATTTCCCCAGGTCTACCTTGATAAAAAGCCTCCTCAGCACAACGATGGACTGCATTACCAATTTCTGCTGGACTGCAAATGCGATATTCAGCCAACAGTCTACGCCATTGATCATCACTCCAAGGTGAGTTATTGCCTCGAAAAGCTGGAAAATACTTAGCTAGATGTAGATTGAAAACTTCATATCTTGCCCCTTCATGGGGTAAATCCACAAAAAAGATATCATCAAAACGGCGCACTGATTCCGCAGGTAGCATTGACAAGCGATTGACAGTAGCAATGGTATAAACTGGCTCTTGATGCTCTTGCATCCAAGTCAACAAAGCCGCAGATAGCCGCCGTGCTACACCTCCATCTGCATTGGAGTCCCAGCCAGCAAAGCCTTTATCAAAGTCATCCCAATAAAGTACGCAGGGAGAAAGGGAAGTCACCAAAGCAATAAACTCCTTTAATGCTCTGTCGGGATCAGAATCACCCAGTAGTACACCCCAATTAGCTGCTAACAGTGGCAATCCCATTTTCTTAGCTGCTAACTTGGCAGAAAGACTTTTACCAGTACCCGGTGGCCCCCATAAGAGCATTCCAGTGGGAAACTTCAATCCATATTGCTTTGCTTTAGGTTGAAGTAGACAGGTAATAGTTTCCAACCTTTTCTCCAGCAAATCTAATCCCCCGGCTGAAGGTACATCCGGTTGAGCAATGTACTCTAAACCCCGACCCCGCAGTTTGCTAACTTTATGCTCTAGGACTAATTGGGCAATTTCCTCAAGCTGCTCTGCAAAACCCAGATATTGCTGTAGTAGCATATTTATCTCGCCTATGGGTAAACCCTGACAGGCGCGAAAGAGCAATTGCAGTGCTGATGTTTTTTCTGTTGTCTTTAACCAAGAATTGCGATCGGCTGCGCCGTGCCGTAGGCGATCTGCGCTTCGCAGCAGCGCTTCGCTATCGCACTCCGCAAACTGCTGAAGCCGGGGATGACTACTCCCAACCCAGGCATCACAAAACTGCTCTACAACCATCTGCACCTGCTGTTGGTCTGGAAGTGGATTTGACAGTACAGGAATAAAAGGCTGTAATTCTAGAGGTAGTTGAACGTAAGTTTCCAATAACACCCAGTAATGACGTTGTTGACTCCAGAGAGCTTGATGACAGGCATTGAGTAATTGATAGCTATGTTTTTGACTTATTTTGCTACAATGACCCTCATTTAGCACTCCCTCCAGTAAATAAATGCCTGGTTGATATTCCTCCAAAAGATACTGAATAATGTCCCCATCTTTACCCCTGTCAGTTGACTGTAAGATGTACTGACTTTGATGCTGAATTAATTGCTGTAGTCCACAGTAACCAGGATTCCAGACAAAGACTGACAAAGACCGCTCCTCACCCCAATGGTAAAACTGCTGTAAAATCTGCATTCTGTCAGGCGTATGATACTCCACAGCCACAATTGAAGTATTTTGGTCAGCCAGAGCAGGCCAGTCTGTTATCAATTTCATAAACCTGAATTTAACAACTTACTTTCTCCTTGTAGAGCAAATTTATTACTGATGCTTTAGCCACACGGATAATTATTACTAACTGGTTGGCTATATTTCTTGTGTGAAAAAGAGCGATCGCCTCCAGTACAGTGTTAATTTCGGAAACTGCTCCTAGTCCGCTTCTTTATCTCTTAAAAGGGGTGGGATCAGCGAGCCTGTCATTTGCCGCCACAAAACTATCAAAAGCTTTACTGTCGGTGGAACCATAAGATTGCCGTTAAAACGTGCTTATGCTTCCAATTCATTTCGGCAAAGTTATGCTTCTACAGAAACAAGCGTGCTATTCGGGTATAGATCATACTTATTCATAGCCGAGAG
>NZ_JAIVFV010000228.1 GCF_020829445.1 Nostoc sp. CHAB 5836 | reverse complement strand
GTAGGTTGGCGCAAATAAAGCTAACTGGCTAAGGCTGTCATTTGTCCTTTGTCATTGGTCATTAGTAAAGGTTTTAAGCTTATTTACGTTTCGTAACATACTTGACTTTTTTCGCACCAACGTACTTGTAGTTACATTCAATACTAAACTTTGTGGATTTTACTCAACCAACATCAAACTTTAGTAAGGCAAGCTAGCTCTAGAACACAATAAAAAGAACATAATTATGCCTCGTCGAAAGCGTACATATCGCGTTCTAGAAAAAGCTGAATTGAGAATCGCCGGACTTAAAGCAATTGATCCGAGCATGGATTTTGGGGATGCTCGCAACTTGCAAAATCTCACCCAAGCAATTGAGCAGTATCGTAGTAAAATAGATGCTTACAATACCACTCTAGCTGTAATTGACTCTTATACAAATGAGATGAAAGAGTTGGAAAAAAATTTGAGCGACCTGACTGAAAAAATGCTCCTTGGAGTTGCTTTTAAGTATGGTAAAGACAGTCATGAATATGAAATGGCAGGTGGTGTTCGCAAAAGTACTCGCGTCCGCAGAAGCTTAGTCAACCGCTTAAAAACTGGTACAGAACAACTATCTAATAATAATGCTCAAATCGAGTAAGTAGGTCGGCGCAATTAAAGCTAACTGACTAAGGCTGTCATTTGTCCTTTGTCATTGGTCATTAGTCATTAGTCAAGATTTTAAGCCTATTTACGTTTCGTAGTATACTTTAATTTTTTCGCGCCAACTTACTTAGTAAGCCAAATTAACCTGAGTTCGATGAACCTCTCCCTCCCAGCCTCCCTTTTCGTTTCGGAAAGGGAGGAGCAACGAAAAATTCAGCGAGGTTGAAATTTCACTTAGTTTGAAAGATATTTTGTACCATTTTTTTGTCTGCATTCGCTGCTGCCTTATCCAACTCTGCAATCTCACTGGCGTTTAATTGCCAACCCAACGCACCAATATTCTCCCTAGCTTGTTCCACGCTCTTTGCTCCAGGGATCGGAATGGTTCCTTTATAGATGCACCAATTAATTGCCACCTGTGACATGGTTTTGTTTCTGGACTGTGCCACTTCTCGCAAACATCCCAAAAGCGATCGCATTCCTGGTAATATCTGCCTAAATAGTAGACCTCGGATGCCTTTAGGCAAAGCACCTTGCTCAGAGTATTTTCCTGTGAGTAGTCCCAAAGCTAAAGGGCTGTAGGCAATCAATTTAATTCCCAACTCATCGCAAAGGTCTTTGAGCTTTAGTTGGGTGACAGGATATGTAGACAACAGAGAGTATTGAACTTGCAAAGTAGTAATAGGAATGTCTCGTGCAGCAAACTTTTTCTGTACTTGCTGAAGCCGTTTCGGCCCATAATTGGATAGTCCTACTCCCTTCACCAGTCTTTGCTCATACAAATCGGCAAGACCATCTAACAGCCCTTCTTCTTGCCAGGGAGCATAGTTTCCTGTAGACCAGTGCATTTGCACTAAATCGACGTTTCTTCCCAGGCGTTGAGCAGATGACTTGCAAGCTTTTACCATTGATTGGCGTGTCCATCTCCACGGGTAAGCAGCCAGCTTAGTGGCAATACAAATATTTTCTTTGCTTGAACCTACATATTCTCGGTTAAATCGTCCTAAGAGTAACTCACTCCGACCGTTCAATCTTCCCGTTCCGTAAGAATCACCTGTATCAAATAAAGTCACACCGTTGCTCACACAAAGGTTAAAGACGGCTTGCAACTCGTCATCCATACTTTCGTTATATTCCCAAAGCAGTTGGTTGCCCCAGGCCCAAGTCCCACAGCCCATACTTGGGAGGGAGAGTTTTTGGAGAGTCTGCATCTTTGCTCTCTGTAAATTGCCTTATTAATTATCAGGTATATAGCAGTCCGCTTTGATTTTTAAAATTATTGGCGTGGTGCGCGAAGCGCGATAGACGGGGAGTAGGGAGTGGGAAATCATCTCAATGCAAGCTTAAGCCCTGACTACAAACTAAAAGCTTTTATTTTTTGTGACACTTACGTAAGTCCTAAATTTAAATTTGACAGACTACCAAGTAAGTCGGCAAGAATAAATCAAACTATATTACGAAACGTAAATACATCTTAAACCCTTACAAATGACGAAGGACAAATGACAGCCTTACCCAGTTAGCTTTATTTGCGTCGCTCTACTTATTAAGATATTGACGAATTTGCGAGGAGCCAAGCTTTCTCAGTCCATGCATTATTAAATAACCCAATCTCTGGCACTTTTAATTCAAATGAATGGGGTGGTGATTGTAGCAACAAGGGCGAACTTTTGTCATGGGACTCAACTAAGTTAACTATCCAGGGAAGAAAGTCTAAGATTTCTTTTGGTAGTACAGTTAACTCGAAATCCCACAACATATTAAGACCTCGGCATACTTGTCCTTTTCTGAAGGTCGTCACTCTACCAGCACTCTTGTTAATAGCCAGTCGAAGAATAAATGGGCGCAATGGGACAAATTCGTCAGGTGCTGTATAAGCATATACATTTATATAGTTCAGTCTCTCTCTATGATCCATCCAAGATGCGATCGGTGAGTTACTACTATAAGATGTACCAGTTATGATTACTGGTATATTCATAGCAGCAGCAAAGTTAGAGTAGAACTGACGCCTTAGTTCGCTAACAATATGTTTAGCTTCTGGGTTCATGGTTGCTACTCCTGTGACAAAAACGATATCTACGGTAAGCTACGCTAACGCATGGCTTCATCAGAGACAGTTTTGATACTCCCCTGGCTTTGAGTGGGAATCAGCATAGCTAAGTAGGTCGGCGCAATTAAAGTTAACTGGGTGTCATTTGTCATTTGTCATTTGTCATTTGTCATTTGTCATTTGTCATTAGACATCTCCAGAAATTAAATATGTGTTACCCAGAACCCTTGTAGAGACCTAGCACTGCTACGTCAAAACAATTCTTTTTCACCAGATGTCTATTTGTCATTAGTAAGGGTTTTAAGGTTATTTACGTTTCGTAATATACTTGAATTTTTTCGCACCAAGGTACTTATAGGAATCCTATCTGATTTTGGAACAGGATTTTAGATCAACCGAAGCACAAAAAAAGGCAGACGCCTTGTCTGCCCTCAAGACCTTAGAGTTAATAGCTGCGAGAGCCACCACCACCACCACCACCATAGTTTCCTCGTCTACCACCAGAGGAACCTCCGTCTGTCTTGGGCTTGGCTTTATTAACTTTTAAGCTGCGACCCATCCACTCAGCATTATCAAGGGCCTCAATTGCTGCTGTTTCTTCAGCGTCTGATTCCATTTCTACAAACCCAAAACCTCTCACCCGACCTGTTTCTCGGTCGATAGGCAACTGAACATTTTTGACAGTTCCGTATTCTGCAAAGACGTGCCGGAGGTCTTCTTCTTTAACCTCATAAGATAGATTACCGACGTAAATTGACATAGAATGTCTCCAGAATCAAGGGCTGTAGAGATTTAGATCCGGAGAGGTCTGTAATACAAGTATATATAAAAACAAACTGCACAGCCGAATTTAATCTTTAATGCAGATTTTAACATAATTTGAAAAGTTATGTTCATAAACCAATACGCTTGGGTTAAGCATTTCCTCCTTCTCTCTTCTCTCTTCTCTCTGTGTTCTCTGCGCCTCTGTGGTTCGTAAAAAAAGAGTTTCAGCCCTTTTGTGAACCGTATTGGTTCATAAGCAACACTCAACTTATTGGTTGAGCTAAATACTTGGACAGTTGGCAAAACTATTTTAAAATCGACCTACGAGTGAATGTGAGGTAACAAAAAAATCCCATTTGTGAATAGAAAATATTCAGATAGTGTTAGTAATTTTCCAATTTTATTCACTCATAATTTTGAGAAAGTGCAATTAAATAAAACCAGTGCGATCGCTTCTAACGTAAAATTAATCTCCATCCGGCATTTGCTAACACCTTGACGCCCATGTATTGCGACTACCTGATCCAAATTCTGACTGCCCGTGTGTACGATGTTGCCCAGGAAACACCACTGGAGTATGCGCCAAATTTGTCTGCACGGCTGAATAATCAACTTCTGCTGAAACGTGAGGATATGCAGTCAGTATTTTCCTTTAAACTGCGGGGTGCTTATAACAAAATGGTGCAACTGCCACCAGATATATTAACAAAAGGTGTAATCGCTGCGTCTGCGGGTAACCATGCTCAGGGAGTCGCCCTTGCAGCCAATCGCTTGGGAACTAAAGCGATTATCGTCATGCCAATAACCACACCTCAAGTTAAGGTAGATGCGGTTAGAATGAGGGGTGGAGCAGTCGTGTTACATGGAAATACTTACGATGATGCTTATAGCTATGCCCGTGAATTAGAACTAGAAAAAGGATTGACCTTTATTCATCCCTTTGATGATCCTCATGTCATTGCTGGACAGGGAACAATCGGGATGGAAATTTTACGGCAATATCAGCAACCCATCCATGCAATTTTTGTCGCAATTGGAGGGGGCGGATTAATTTCTGGGATTGGGGCTTATGTGAAACGGTTGCGTCCCGAAATCAAGATTATTGGCGTTGAACCAGTAGATGCTGATGCGATGCATCAATCGCTCCAAGCTGGACATCGGGTGCGCTTGTCCCAAGTGGGGTTATTTGCTGATGGGGTAGCGGTGCGGGAAGTCGGTGAAGAAACCTTCCGTTTATGTCAGCAGTATGTAGATGAAATTATTTTGGTAGATACAGACGATACTTGTGCTGCGATTAAAGACGTGTTTGAAGATACACGATCCATTTTAGAGCCAGCCGGTGCATTAGCGATCGCAGCGGCCAAAGCCTATACTGAACGAGAACAAATCGAAGGACAAACCTTAATTGCTGTCGCCTGCGGTGCAAACATGAATTTTGATCGCCTCCGCTTTGTGGCAGAACGAGCAGAGTTGGGCGAACGCCGGGAAGCGATCTTTGCAGTCACAATTCCAGAGGAGCGGGGAAGTATTCGCCAGTTTTGTGAATGTATTGGCAACCGTAATCTTACGGAGTTTAATTATCGCATTGCTGATGAAAAAACAGCCCATATTTTTGTAGGTGTGCAAATTCAAAACCGTGCCGATGCTGCAAAGATGGTTGAAACCTTTGAAGCTCATGGGTTTGAAACCCTTGATTTAACAGACGACGAACTAACCAAATTACATCTGCGGCACATGGTGGGTGGGCACTCTCCCCTTGCTCACAATGAATTGCTCTACCGTTTTGAGTTTCCCGAACGTCCCGGCGCATTGATGAAATTTGTGACTTCCATGAATCCTGCCTGGAATATTAGTCTTTTTCACTACCGCAACAACGGCGCAGACTACGGGCGAATCGTTGTCGGGATCCAGGTTCCGCCCCACGAGATGGAAGAGTGGCAAGCTTTTCTCGATAACTTGGGCTATCGGTACTGGGATGAAAACAAAAATCCGGCATATAAGCTGTTTTTGGGATAGGTGGACTGGGGAGATGAGGGAGATGAGGGAGATGAGGGAGATGAGGGAGATGAGGGAGATGAGGGAGATGAGGGAGATGAGGGAGATGACAATAGACGGGTAGAGAGAGGGACAAAGAGACAGGAAAAGAATAACAGTCCCAATCTCCAATTTAACGAGAACTACCCTTCAATATCAGATTGGAGTCCCAAGTATAGAAGCCGATTTGATTAGGAACCCTAGAGAATCTGCCTGTCCGATGGCCTCTAGATAGTTCATTCAGCACCTTATTTTTGATCTCTCTAAGTTGCTGAGAATTTAGTTCTCCATAAATTCCGGCGATGACTTCAGCGACGCTGAAAACTTTACCTGGATTTTGTTCTAATAGAGAGGTGAGGGCATCAATTAAGAATAGACCCTCAAAGGCTTTGAGCATCGGTACTGTTTTTGCCGGGGGTATGAAAGGCTTCTTATTTTTGTTTCTAATACTCCTATAAGCAGCATTGCGATTACTTGGCGCTAGCAAACTTAAATCGAGAGTATAACAACCTGGCTCATCGGGAATAGTTACCCAGTAATTCCTTTCTCTGCCTTGGGTGAGGGAAGATTGAACCCTACCTTTAACTACTTTGAATACATCGGAATCCAAGTCTCCATAAAGCGATCGCACGATAAAATCTATATGACACACAGTGCCTATACTCTCTTGCAATAGCTGTTTTATGGCTTCCATTCGCGAGAGAGCGTGCTGGTACTGGGGTAGCATGGGAATTTCCGGCACCTTCATTAAACTATCGTTGTTCTCTGAGGGTGTCTTTATATGCGGTGATCTAGTTAGAAGTTGACTCTCTTTTGTATCAACCGCAGCAGAAAAAGAATTATCTATCTCAAACTTGTCTAAGTCGGTGATATCTGACTCTACAGACCCCATTAAGTTCATTTCATCAATGTCATCAAAGGGGGATAAAAATCGCAGAGGGCCTTCTTGAGAAAGATTTGAGGTTTCATCAGCCGCCGTCAGTGTTGATATGTGCTTATTAGGATCAGAAAAAGACCAGTTAGACAACAGCGCTTCTACATGATTGAGCTGCGATCGCGCCTGCACAAACAGGCGTTCATACTCTTCTGTGAGCCGAGCATAATAGTCTCGTAATTCCAATAGTGGTGAGACAAAGGTACCCGGAGGTGGTTCTAATTGTCCATTTTGAGTCATAAGGCGTCAATCAATTTAAATCGATGTCACTTTTGTAAGACATTGCTCTAGGTTTTGCTTTCTGAGATGTTGGCTGGGATTTCTTAGGCGGTTGGGGAGGGCGACATCTCTCACAATATAAGGGTCGAGGGCCGAAAGTCTCACGCTTTGTCAGATCGTTACACTCTTTACAGACAAACTGGAAAACACGAGTATGAATCTGTCTTTTGTGCGCTCTGACAGTATACTCTCTAACATCAATGAATTTACTTGCCATAATCAGGATTGTGAATTGCCGCCGGTTCAATGTCCTATCAATATAGCTATTCAAGCAAATCAAACTGCATCAGTGTGTGTTTATGTAGAAGTTTTATTCAAATCATTGAATTTCACGCCTAGCATAAAGTGCAGATGAGTAACTTCATAGTTAGCTATTAACTATTCTCTCAGCATATAATTGCTGGTGAGAAAACACTACTACCATTCTTTAGAAGCAGGCTATTTTCATCGCCCTGATCAGAAAAATGGATTGCTATAGTGCAAGCTTATTCACTCCGACTTCTATTGATTGCCAAATCAAGCGATCGCCAGTGTGTCTAACTGCCCATCATCAAATTATCCTACTCTTAACCCCTCTTTTTCATGCTACAGGGGTGATCCTTAAGGAAGATATTTCTGTATAAAGAACAACCGCCTCCTAAAAACAGGAGGCGGTATGCGATCGCTAATTAAAATTAAAACAACGGTTAGAAACCAATACCCTTGGGATAAGACTAAAACCCTTGTCGAGTGGATAGTGTAGAGACGTTGCAATGCAACGTCTCTACAGGCCTATGGTTCTCCAGAAAATCCTTAACCCAAGCGTATTGGGTTAGAAACGGGAGCATCCCAAATGTGCAAAAACCTTAGTCTGCTTCCGCAGACTTCGTTTGCCGCGAATTATAGCGGTTCTCCCTTGGGTGCAGTACAGTTTTGACCTCACTTCCATTCCTCTCTCCTAAGAGGAGAGAGGCTTTGAATCTTACTCCCCAACGCTAGAAGGGAAGGGGCTGGGGGTTAGGTCTGTATTCCATGCAATTGAGAACCGCTATATATTCGTCCTGGGTCTAAGTTGATTTTCAACTTTACAGACTACTCCTGACTAGGGAGCAGTAGGTTGCGATTGAGGTTGTGGACGTAAACGGCGCAAAGAATCCCGCAACTTATTCTGGCTAGCGTTATCTCTTCGCCGCCGCCGATTTGCGGTTGGTTGTGGCTTTTGTGATGAATCCGTAGCTGTTCGCTGACGCTGGATGCGGCGTAAGGACTCTCTTGCACTTCCTTGAGTGCGAGTTGTCCTAGCTCCAGATGATGAGTTTGTCGCAGTATTTTCCCCACTTGGAGGTTGCAACCGCCGACTAAATCCAGATATTGCTGGTCTTGTGGCTCTAGCTTCATTAGATGAGGGTGTAAACTCTCGTCGCCTGCGTCTTGGAACTTCCTCTGTGGAGTTGGCAGTAGTTTGCCGAGTTCTCTCTTCTGCTTGTCTTTGTGCTTGCCGTTCTTGAACTTGGCGCGATCGCCGTGAACCTTTTATGGCAAATTCAGTGGCTATAGATACTCCTTGTCTACCACCTTCTGTGGGTTTTAATTTCCACTCACGCGCTTGTCTGGCTGTTTCTTCATCTAAGTCGCGGTTTCCACTGGAGCGAGCAATCCGCACATTGATAACATTACCTTGTGCATCAGTATCAACAGCTACTTCTACTCTGCCTTCAACTCCTCGCCGTCTTGCTGCCTCTGGATACTTAGCATTACATTCGCGGCAGGCTGCACGACCATTACCATTACCTGAACTGTTAATTTTTGGAGGTGTTGGCGCTGTTGCTACTGTCGGACGGTTTCCTATTTCATTGCCTATACCACTACCAGACCCAGAACCAGTTCCTGAACCCGTACCACTACCAGACCCAGAACCAGTTCCTGAACCCGTACCACTACCAGACCCAGAACCAGTTCCTGAACCCGTACCACTACCAGACCCAGAACCAGTTCCTGAACCTGTACTTAAAGCAACGCTAGACCCAGAACTACTAGAGTTATCTGTCAGGACTGAACTACCGCCGCCTCCGCCACTCCCAGGAGCAACAGTTGTCACAGGGATAAATGGCTTGGGAGCAATTTCCCTATTTGTTGGTTGTAGGTTTTGAGTAGTTTGTTTTGGTTGTTCTTGAACTGACTGAATTTTTGGTCTTTCAACAAATTCTTGTACTGGTTTTTGTACTGGTGGAGTTTCTATAGACTGTTTTTGAACAACTTGTGGTTCTTTTTTAGGTTCTTCTAGAATTTTTTCAAGTGGTTTTTCTGGCTTTGCAGTTGGAGAATCAACGATCGCCACTTCTATTGGTTCGTCTTCTCCTGTGGGCACTCTTGTCAAATAATTACCTATACCAGAGGACAGTACGCCGATATGCAGCGCCAGTGAACCTATTAGACTGTAAGTCAGAAAAGACTTGAGAGCCTCAACTTCTTTGGAACGTTGCTCGACAGTAATGCCAGAAAAGCTCATAGCTATTGCTACCTATTCTCAATCACCAATTATGTGTTCTTGATCACAAACATCTTGTGTTTGCAAACACTGCTAATTTAAACAAAGTAGTAGATCGGCAAGTATCAACCGTACTATGTAACAAAATGTAAAAGATTCAGAAG
>NZ_JAIVFV010000227.1 GCF_020829445.1 Nostoc sp. CHAB 5836 | reverse complement strand
CAATACGGGTATGTGGTAAAGCTTGGACTTCACTTACCAAAGAGCGCAAGCAGTCTATAGTCAGAGTAGCCGTTCGATAGTTAACAATTACTACAAGCAAAGGAATTGGTTTATTTGGTACAATTGTATTGAACATAGAAATAACTTTTTCTGACGGTAAGATTTTCAAGAAGGGATTGGTCTGAAGCCAGTGTGAATGTTAGTCCAATAACGACGCTGTTCTTGCTTGTGCTTGATCCAACGCTCAGCAAACTGAACTGGTCTTCCAATTAGTTTCTGCGTTGGTGATTGGCGAAGCCACCGTTCGTACCCATCTGCAATTGGACCTGCCAAGAGTTCGCGCCAGAGCAATGCTATAGGATCAGGTGTAAAATCCCTCGCCCGCCGAAAGCCGTTGTCAACCATTGCTGAATACAATGCTGGCTCATTCTGTAAACGACGTACTGCAGAAATCACATCATCTGGTTGACGAACTTCGATATAGTCCAATTCAGATTTTCGCAGCATTTGAAACGCTGGCTCTGGTCCTAAGAAAGCAGGGCACCCAGCAAACCAAGCATTAATTAACTTGCTAGATGGTTTAAACGATAGATTATATTCTGTGCAGTCTCTAACTGCCAGAACAATGTCTGCTTGAGTGTAGTCAATCCAGTCATCGCATTGTCTAGCATGTAGATCGGCTGAACTTACTAAAAGCCTAACACCGAGTGATTGCAATTGTGTCAAAAAGTCAGAACTTTTAAATGACTCAGCGAGATTTCGTGTGAAGCCTTTGAAAACAAGATTCTCAATTTTTGTGCCACGGAACTGCTCTCGTGGTTGAAGATTGGGTTGTGGCCAATGGGGGATAAAATGGTCAGTATCATCGATGATATTCAATTGATTTTGGACGATACGTTGCTCACAGATTTCCGGACGACTGCGATCGCATCGACAGGTAACAACGTAGCTCCTAAATGGCAAGTCTCTAGTCATTAAATCGTCATATGAAGTAATACAAATACGACCTGGGATGTAGTGGGGAACAAGATGTACGTTTAAGCCTCGCTGTTTCAAGTGAATGTAGGTTAGTACGCACCAGCAATCCGTTAGGTCAAGGAGTTTATCATAGACTTCTTCAGGACGTGGGAGGCTGGTACTATTCATCAATTTATCCCAAGCTTTCGTATTCTTACATAAGAAATAAACCGGGTGTGGAAGCGGCTTCAGTTCTTCTTGTTCATTCATGGTTATTTTGTCTCCTTTCGTTTAAAAATGCTTTGAATCTTCTTACTTCCTGATCATCTGTTAAGGGCTAGTTATAAACATATTATTTATTCGTTCATTTACTGTGCCTACTTGTTTATAACAATATTTGAGTTGTAACGTCCTGAAGAAAGCCGATGTTCAAACAACCACTGCTGATTTTTGGGTGATTCATAAAGCCAATAATTGATCATTGTATCCCATTTTACAGGAACTTGTAATTGTGTCCAAGTATCAGCAGAAGCCTGAGATAAAGTTTTATAAATCTCTTGATTTGAGAGTAGTTTTTCAATATTTTCCGACAAATAACTAGGGCTTTTTGCAGGAAAAATTAGTGCATTTATCTCATTTTTTAAAATTTGGATAAACATAGGATGATCTGAAGCAATGATTGGTGTTCGAGAACAGAGAGCATGAGTGATAGCAAGCGGAAAACCTTCCGGATATTCGTGATGGCTGGGGACTAAAACAACGTCAGCTTCTCTCATAAGAGAGACTACAGAACTATTTGGTACTAGTCCTAAAAACTCCACACAATCTTCAATCTGTAATTGTCTAGCTTTCTTTAAAAAAAACTCTTTTTCATCTCGACCTGCTAACTGCAAACTCACAGAAAAATTTTTAGCTTTTAACTTAGATATGGCTTCTAAAATATCTCCAACACCCTTCGATTCTATCATTGTTCCAATATAAAATAGTTTCCAGATTTTTTTGTTACAGAGATATTTAGGAGGAAAAGAATCTGGTTTTTCAGTAACAATGAAGTCCCAAGGAATTATTTTATCAGGTTGAATTCCTATTTTTTGAAATGACATAGATGAATTAATACCATAACATCCTACCCATTCAATGTAATTATTTTTTAGTAAATTTGCCAGGAAATAATTACGTAGTTTACTCCGTAAACCCCTTGTTGAAGCAGACTCTGCAAACATCGCTATTGTTGGAATTCGTTTTTTTATTGACCACCGAAAAACTTCCAAAATCGGGGTACGTATAATTAAATGAGTTGGATTTTGATCTTCAATCAGTTTGAGCAATTTTTTAACTTGGATCTTTTTATCAAAACCTGCACCGATTGCCCGAACCCTATTCTCAAGAACTTCATTATAGGGTTCCGTTGTCATACAACAGATAACTGCTACTTCCTCAGCTTGCTTTGTAATTTCAGCAACAGTATCAACTGAATATTTCTGGGCATAATAAGTTTCTTTTTCACCTCTAGCAAAACGATAGACTGCTTCCCGATAATCGCCAGCATACTGCACTATCAATAAACGCATTTTGAAAACCTCTAATACTAGTATATTTTTAGACCTACTGGATGTCTGCAAAATTTTACAAATGGCTATAAATTAAGTAGAATTATTTAAATTTTGTAAATACATTTGATAATTTAAATCACTCACCCTATTTAATAGATTTAACCTTGTTAATTACTTTGCCTTCGTCTTCTATTCGCTTTCTGACTTAAGGCTAATACTTAAAAAATTATTTTTTGATTAACTAGCTATTCTTAACATGAGGAGAACGCACTTATCTTGATAACATATAGAGTAATCCACTCTCCATAATTAAATCGTCAACTTCATTTACCCACTTTGTCGGATCGGTTTAGAGCAGAAAAACTATTATGATGCGGCCTCTGCTGATGTAGAGAACGCTGTGTAGTGAATGAACGCTTACTTACTTTACTAGCTCTTGTTTGTTGTAACACGACTCCTACTAAGCCACCACATGCAAGCGTGTAAACAGGGTTAGTCATGGCGTTTAGAACACAATCTACCATATATAAAGCTAGAAGCACTGCTAAAACAGCAGCAGGAGCTAGTTCCCGCTTATGCCACAGCCTAGCTGGATAAACTTGTAAAAAAGCGATCGCCGGAAGTAATAAGGATGCTGTTAAACTGATTAAGCCAACTGCTCCATTAGTACCAAACGCGATAATCCATAAACTGTCAGTAACCGAGATGTCCTTTCCCCATTCGTCATATATTCGGCTTCGCCCCCAGCCTCCCCAGCCGAAAACTATTTTCTCTCGTGCCTTGTCTGAGAGTATGTCCTCATTGTTATATCTAAACTCTAAAGACGCGACTCTCTCTTGAGGCACAATGCCAGACATAAAGGAAACAATTTGGTCGCTAATAAAGGTTCCATTGATTGCGAAACATAAATATAAAGATATAGATATGCTGAGGAGCAACAATGGCAAAGCAGTACGAAACCACAAGGCAACGAACAAGATAACGATCCCAATTACCAGCAGCATCGACGCACCAAAAGATTTTACTAGGATACTTGTTACTAGCAATGCAATCACAAGCCATCTTATCGGAATACTCCACAATTGCTTGATAACGCCAGCCTTCCACAGCCAAATACCAATCAGTGTAGCTGCCATTATCCATGCACCAACCATCAAACCGTGTTCCATGAATACTGTTGGTCTATATCCGCCATTACGAATTGTTTGGGAAAAGTCCTCACGGGCATTGTAGCCGTAAACTATTCGATGCAACTGCGGACTAATACGAATTTCAAGTAGACATAAAGGAATGTAGACTAACCCACCTGTGAAAATACCAATTGCTAGCTGACGTAGTCCACTCAAGTTACCAAGATATATCCGACCAAGAAAATAAGGTACTCCCCAGGTCATAGTTTGATCGAGAACAGATGTAAACCCATCGTATGGACTTAGGTCATTAGTAATTGATGCAGCAAAGGGGCATATGCACCAGATTAGCATTGGTAGGTCAAGCCAGCTAGGTTTAAACAAACCAATGCGTGCAGCATCAAAGACTATAGTAGCGAGCAAAACACTGTAACAGGTTGCCGACATTTTAGTAATGTCCGGGATTCCTGGTATGGGAAAGACTAAAACTGGAAGAAATAGCCATGCCACGATGAAACTCACAACGATCGCCCGTTGAGGCGAAAACCGCATAAATATATAAAGAACAGCTGGAACCCAGCACAAGACGACAAGGAGTGCTTGAGGACTATACATGAGCCATTGGAATTGCTTAGTGTGAATTATGAATTAAGTCTTTCTTAAATAACCAATGTAATTTTCATGCTTTAATTCGTTTAGTCTTATTGGACCTGGCAGTAAAAGTTTAGAGTCTAAAACCTTAGTTTTTTGTAGCTGAATAAGTCGAAATAAGGCTACAACTAATCTGTTTACTAAAAAAGTCTGTCAATCGGAGAACCAAGTCCCATAATTAGTCTGCTTGCTAATAAAACTGCCAGCAAAACTACAAATAATATGGTTACTTTGAGGTCTTGCATCAAACCATCTAGACCCTCACGCCAAAGACCATAATTCACTATTACGTAGTAGCAAAGGTCATTGAGCGCGACGGCAATGATCGCCCCTAGAACTCCTGTAAGGGAAAATCCAAGTAAAACTCCAACTGAAGTGCAAAGAAATCTAGTTAAGTTACCGCAAGTTGTATATTGAGGCTTTCCAATCGCAAAAAGGGATGGCTCACTCATATTGCATAGTATTCTTGGCCAAATGCCTAGACCTAAAATCGGCAACATCCAAGCTGCATCAATGTATCTCTCATCGTATAACAGTTTTACCAACAAATCGCCGTAGCAAACAAAGATACTCACACTAAATACGAATAGGAGTAGAAGAGGCTCTCGGTTCTGTAAAAGCTTAGTTCTTATAGTCTGCCGAGGGAGGTCAGTAAGTTTTGAAACAGCAGGGAAAATTACCTTACGTCCAAGTGCGAAAGTAAGCGATCGCGGTATATCTGCAAATGTAAGGGCAATACCGTAAATACCTAGCATTTCTAGTGAGAGCAATTTGCTGAGAATAAGTCGGTCGGCTTGTTCTGCAAAAAATGTTATTGCTGTTGAAAGAAATATCCACTTACCAAAAGAAAAAATTTCCTTTGCTGTCTCCTGGTTCCACGTAAAGCGGTTAGATGTTTCAGGTATCAACTGATGGCTCCAGACCATTTGAACTATTGCTGAGGTAAGTGCTCCAACAACAAGAGCCCAAATGGTCGGACTCAACCAAGCCCAAATCAGCATTACTGCAAGTGAAATGATTTGCCCTCCCAGTTCAAAAATTGTCAGCTGGTTAATAGCCATGTGGCGGTTGAGAGTATACAAAGCAGTTGAGTTAAACCCACTAATGATCGTGTTTAGACCAACTAATGGGATCAACCACAATAACTGAGGGTTGTCGTAGAAGTTAGCAACTGGCAAAGCAATTAAAACACAACAGAGCCATATAGCAATACTGCGAATAACTTGTAGTGTCCAGGCAGTATTCAGAAAGACTGGGTCATCCCCACGCTTGTTCTGTATGATATTTGGACCAACACCAATATCCGAGAATAGGTGCAAGCCAGATATAAAAATATGGACTAGAGCCATTAAACCAAATAATTCTGGGAAGAGCAGGCGGCTTAGGATGAGGTTACTACCGAGTCGCAGGAGTTGACTTGTTCCGTAGCTAGCTATAGTCCAAACTGTTCCACGGATGGCAAGCTTTTTTAGAGTTGTCATAACTTCTTTAAGGGGGGAAAATTAAATGCAAGCAATTCAGTAGAAGTTTATATATTGTTGATTCCAATTGGTATAGATGTGACTGTATGAATGTTTAACGGTAGATCAATTGCTTGCTTTTGAGATTTTTCAATGCAAGACCGAAACAATGCAGCTAATTTGCTAGCTTCTATAGCTGCATTGTGCTGTTGAGCAACTCGTTGTGCCCCCGCTCTACCCATTTGTTCTAGCTTTTCCGTCGGCAGATATAAAGCTGCGCGAATTGCCTCTGATAGAGCTTTAACAGAACCAGGTGCTACTAACCAACCGCAAACACCTGGTTGTACTAATTCAGGAATACCTGCCACATAAGTGCTAATGACTGGACGACCTAGTGCCAGTGATTCCATTAGCGCTACTGGCAAACCTTCAGCAAAACTAGGTAACACCATTGATCGAGAAGCTAAAATTTGTTGACGAACTTCAGAATTACTAGCCCAGCCAATGATTTCCACATATTCTTGCAAACCATACTCTACAATTAAGGCTTCAATATCAGTCCGTAAAGGTCCATCGCCTACTAAGCTCAACTTAAACTGTAAGCCCTCACTTACTAACTGATGCACTGCATCTAGTAAAAGCAATTGACCCTTCTGCTCACAGAACCGACCAACACAGACTAAGCGAGGCTTTGTAGGTATCGAGACAATTGCTTGAGCCAAAAAACTATCATCAACGCCACAATGTACAGTATGAATTTTTGACCACTGTTTTGTAGTGCACCAGCGATAAAGCTGACTTTTACCGAAAGAGCTAACAGCCACGACAAAAGCAGCCCGTTCAATTTTTTCTGTTAAAGCAATAAGCTTAACTTTATCAAACTCTTCAGGGCCATGAACAGTAAAGCTATAGGATGGGCCTCCGAGTGCATGGCACAACATTGCTACAGTGGTTGAATTCGTACCAAAGTGAGCGTGAACATGGCTTATCTTCAAATCTGAAACCCATTGCAGAAGAATACAGGCTTCAGCTAAGTAAGCTAAATGATATAAAACTCCTTGTTCCGAATAGCAGCTGAGCTTGAGCGTCAACCACAAAGCCAGTAGTAAACGAATAGGTATGGTGACAGCGACATAGAGCAAACCAATAAACAACCCTACTATACCAACTCCTAAAACTGCCCGAGTTTGTTCCATCTCCAATTTGTCTGCTTCATCAACTAACTCGGTAGCATTGGAAGAACGGATTGAAAACCTAGTTACTTGAATTCCACAACTCTCAAGGCCAGCAATCTCTCGCCGAATAAAACTATGACTAGTTTTGGGATAAGAATTGATTAAATAAGCTATTTTTAACATAAAATAATGCAAATATATTGCGATTAAAAATACTGTTGTAGCAGTTAAATGCTAGAAAGCGCCACTGTAATTATACAATCTTTATAGAAGTCATAGGTTTGTGAAAATCTCTTTGAGAATCAATTAAATTTATATTTAAAGAGGTGATAGAGAAGCTAAAACATAGAAGCAGGGACTTGCCAAAGCGAAATGAAATTTATCCCAAATAAAAAATTACTATTTAATATCTTTATAAAGCTGTTGCTATGTAAATATTTTATGAAATAACCAAAACTTGGATATTTATTTGTTATGAACAATTTAGTTAAACCGAATATACAAAAGCTCCTGATTATATAATTATCTCCGAGTAAATACATAGGAATCAGACTCACATATCGCTAAATATACTGAAAATCAAAGTCTCTTGTGGCAAGCTTACTTGCAGTCAGCGCAAACGCATCTAAATTACTCTTGATCACGACGAAGGTTAAGAACCAAGGAGAAAATCAGGATTTGGCGTTTGATTATTTTTTAAGCCCCAAAGCGATGCCAACTCTTGGAGACGCTACGCGAACGGCGGGCTACGCCTATACTTTTCGCAATAAGCAGAAGTTAATGATATTATTTGCCTTCTATTGAGAATAAAGTTTGCTTATTGACATGATATGGCCGCCCCGTACTTGCAGTAAGCTTGGCTTTAAAAAATTAAATGGTAATTCTCTAGTTAAAATGTATGAACCCTGATGTTACTACCAAAAATTATGTGTGAGTAATAATTTTTTTTATAAAAAAGCTACATTTTTGTGTTCCATACTAGCTTTCAATCTTTTTATCACATTTCAACTCTAAATCTAAAAAAATGAAATTTGATCATCAGAGCCAACCCTCAGCATCAAATAATAATGGCAAGTATTCCAAAAACTTGATGTCCATTGCTCAAGATCAGTCCAATGAACTAAAGAATGATGGATTAAATCTGCTCCCTAATTCTGTTCAATCACTTGAATCAGATGAACTAGAAGGGGCGAAAAAAGGATTAAATCTACGTCCCATATGGAGAATTATTCAGAGAAATGCCCTTTTAATTCTTATAATTACAACGGCAATAACCACAGCAACTTTATACTCAATTTCGAGAAAACCCCGTGTTTATGAAGGCAATTTTCGGTTTTTAGTTGAGCCTATAACCTCTGATGCAAATTTTACAGACCCTTCTGTGTTGTCTCGCAATGAGAATGCTGCTACAGCTATTAATATAGATTATCCTACTCTGCTTCAGCTTTTACAGAGTCCTAGTTTGCTGACTAAAATTGCTAAACGGATTCAAACTCAATATCCTGACTTTAATAATGAATCTCTTAGTCAAGATTTAGTGAATCAGAATTTAGTCATTCGACGTGTTGGAACTAATTTATCTGACTTTACCAAACTTATAGAGGTTCGTTATAGGGGAAAAGACCCTACGCAAGTCCAGTTTATCTTAAGAGAAATTTTAAACGAGTATTTAAAATATGGTCTTGAGAACCGGAAGACCCGTATTAGTTCAGGGGTTGAGTTTATTGAGAATCAACTACCTAGATTGCAGCAGCAAGTTAATAATTTGCAAGGACAAGTGCAAGCACTTCAGCAGCGATATAAACTAAATAATCCTGTGAATGATGGAGCAACTTTATCTCAACAACTTTGGGAAATACAAGCTCAGAAGTTCAATGTCCAAAGGGAACTTAGGGAGCAGAAGACACTTTACGTAAACTTACAGAAACAACTAAATCTATCAGAAAACGAAGCGCTTACGGCATCAACCCTGAGTGAAGACCCTAGTTATCGAGAGCTACTTGCACAACAAAAGAATATAGAGAGGCAGATTGCGGTTAAATCAGTCCAGTTAACTGACGACAACCCAGTTATGCAGTCACTGCGGGAGCAGCAGAGAAATATATCTTTACTCTTAAATCAGGAAGCTCAACGGATCACAGGGCAAGCTCTACCAACTAGAGTAACAAATCCTCAAGTTCTGAATTTTCAAAATTCTACTCGCCAGGCCCTCATTAAACAACTGATAGACACTAGTAACAATACTCAATTACTAGAAGTTCGTAATCAAGCAGTTACAAAAGCTGAGGCTCTCCTTAATCAACAATTACTGCAATTTCTAAGCGTTGCTGTAAGTTATTATACCTACGTATAATAACTGGAAATTGCAGTATTTGTTGATTAAGGAGAGCCTCAGCTT
>NZ_JAIVFV010000226.1 GCF_020829445.1 Nostoc sp. CHAB 5836 | reverse complement strand
TACTGGATCACCAGACTCAATAATAATAGTCCCTGTCGTTGGAATCTGATAACCTTTTAGTTGTCCAGCTTTCCACCAACGATGCGCTGTTTTGTAACTTATCCCTGTTTTTTTGGCGTAATCTGATAATTTCATGTACCCATATTACCGTTAATGAGTATATATGGGTATAAAATCAAGAAATATTTACAACACCTGCTCCACGTTCCTTATGAGGCTTTTATGGGAGCTAACCTCAAACAGATTGCCGACTATTTAGACAACCTTGGTTGGGACTACCGTTTTGATGATCAAGAAGACCGAATTATAACAGGTGTAGAGGCTGACAACCTAGAAGATTTCCTAATAGTTGTCCAGCTGGATGAAGAGGGAAAATTTTTCCGGGTATTTGCCCCTCAAGTTCTGTCAGGAATTCAAGATCATCCTTACAAGGGGGTTATCCTACAGACAATGCTGGCCATTTCCTGGGAAACCAAAATGTTGCAATGGGAGTATGACCCATCCGATGGCGAAATCCGTGCCATTATTGAGTTTCCTCTAGAAGACTCGATTCTCACAGAAAGACAATTTCACCGTTGCCTAAGTGGGTTAATTCAGATTGTGGATGGCATAGCGATACCTCGCCTGAAAGAAGTGATGGCGACAGGTCATGATCCGGGCAATATAGAACTTGGGGAAAGACTATTACTCAGTATCCAAGAACAAGCCCCAGGATTGTTAGATTTACTAGAAAAAGCTATGGAAGCGCGAAAAAAGCGAGGAAGTTTTTCTAGTGAGTGAGACGGATCATCACTTAAATCGCTATACTCCAAAGTGATACCCTCACTATATACTGAAATTTTCTGGGGCTGGATATTATGACATCCTATGCAACCTCCTCTGCCAAAGCGGAAATGAGTGAACTCCGGCGGTTGAAAGGCTTACTACCGCCAGAATTACAGAGCTGGGTCACGGTTGAAGGCACAACTGAGGTCAATCCACCCCTGGTTCGTTGCGAAGAAATTGGTAAAGACCAGGTAGAAATTCAAATTGACTTGGTGAAATGGGATGCCCTCGCAATGGATCAGCGTAATCTGCTGTTCTGGCATGAAGTTGCCCGCGTTCAAAATGACACAATTCCTAAAGATGGTTGGGAAATGGCAGCACTAGCCATTGGTTTAGGTGGTGCTGTAGGCGAATTGTGGGTACAAGATGGATTGCTGCTGGTTTTAGCTTTGTCGCTTTGTGGTGTGTCAGGCTGGCGACTGTACCAAAAGAATAATGGGGAAAAGCAACTAAGAGAATTGCTCAATGCTGATGAGAAAGCGATCGCTTTGGCAACTCGTTTTGGTTATAGCCTCCCCAATGCCTACAAGAGTCTTGGTAGCGCCTTGAAAACCCTGATTGACAATACTCCTAGTAAGCGCCAACGGTCGAAATACGAAGCAAGACTCTCTGCCCTCAAGCGCAGTGCTAATAAGGCAAAAGCTAAATCGAAAACTACAGATGAGGGCGCACTGTAGAAACCAGAAATTAGGTTGAGTGGGTCTTGTATTGCCCATCCCACAAAATACCTAAATCAACGTCAGGCAATACTGCGTAGGTTTTTAATATTTGTAGGTTGGGTTGAGCCAATGCGTTACCCAACAAACCCCGCAAAATCTTGGGTTTCGTTCTACACATTTTTTATTTTTCTGCCAAAACCTGCGCAGTATTCCAACGTCAGGGACTTCCAATAAGTAAGTTGACGTGAATAAATCAAAGTACATTAAGTAATGTAAAAAATGTTGAAATGAGTTCGTAGTGAGGGCTACCCTACGGGAACGCTCCGCGAACAGCCCTCAAATGAGGACTAAGCTTCTAAATTTAAATAAAATTAGTTTTAGAAAATTAATGTTTCGAGCTTTGCCTGTACTTCTTCTATTAAATCTCGTGAAACACTTTCAACAAATTTTACCTTTCTAGCTTGACAATCGAGTGTTTTAATTTGGTCGGCTAACACAACTCCTTTTGTTTGCGTTCCCTCAACAAGTGGAACTTCAAAACTAAGCCCTTTTGCCTTGCTCGTTATAGGACACGCTAAAACTAAAGAAGCCATTCGATTGTATTGAATTGGAGATATAACAAGAACAGGGCGGTAGCCCATTTGCTCCCGCCCTTGCTGTTGTAGTTCATTGTTCATTGTCCTAGCAATGTCATCAAATGACATTCCTGAGTCATAAAGAGCAAATGCACGCTCAATTGAATCAACCGTAAACTGCTGTTTTGATCCAAATTCTAATTTGATAATATCTCCTCTTTTGGGAAAGTATTGATTAACTACCAATGCTCATTCCCCAAAGCATTTCCAGTTTCAAATTCTGGATGAAATTTCTCAGGAGTCATACCTTCAAGCAATTCATCAAGCGTATACTTTTTTCTTTTTCGTGGTGTAACAATAATACTGTTACCTTCTACAGTAATATCCATACCTGTCCCTTCAGTTATATGTGCTTGTTCAGCTACCGCTCTTGGAATCCGAATAGCTAAACTATTTCCCCATTTAGCAACAACTGCCGTCATAGCTATCTCCAAATATTTTGTTAGTCATCTACACGCCCGAACTTGAGATTTTCGACATACAAGAACTTGGAAAAATTCCTCTGACGTATATACTTTGAAGATACATATTTTCGGATCTGGTGTCAACACCCCCTTGCAAGCCAATCGTTGATGGCAAGGTGCAGCACTAAACGAAAGCGGTAACTTCCGACTTCAACTTACAAGGCGTAGATATAGCGAAGCTGACACTAGGGGCAAAGTAGTACAATTTTACCTAAAACCGATGTTTGTAGTATGCCAATGACAGGACTGAAACCCTTATTATTTAGTTATCATACGCGAACAAATCATTCTTTACTCCACCACCTATTTTCCCTTAACCGAGCAGTATTGCCTCTTGGGAGTATGGCATTTGCGATCGCCAGAGCAGTTTTTCCTTTGCCCACTCCCTCAACTAGGCTTTTGGCGTTGGGCTTCCTTACTCAACCCAACGTAACATTAGCGCCAGAAATTACCATTTCACAAAATCTTACTTTTTTCTTGACTACATCTTTATCAAACTCAAATTTTACAGTTGGTTTAGCATTTTATGCGTCTGAGGGATCACACGCACGTCCTTGACAAAGCCCTTCATCAAAGCTTGCCACGTCAAAACTTGATTGCTCGAAGGTGCAAGCACAGGTATTGGGGAAAATTGTTCAGATACAGCCAAAGGCGTAACAGGTTGTAAAAATACGGAGATATCTGGACTAACCTCTGCCACCAACAAAGCTGAACGTTTTAACTCGGCAGGATCTGTGTTTTGAGACACAATTATCTTGACAAAAACATTTAAATATGAATCATGACATAATTGGAGAAATTTACTATGTTCTTGCCAATAACTTTCGCCGCTAACACTGGGCAATTTGAAATCCATGCCTACAGAGTCTAAGTAGGGGAGAATCATCGCCAGTTGTTCTGGGCGATGTCCGCCAGTTTCTAAGTATACAGGTAGACCAGTTATGGCTCGCACTGGGGGAAGAAACTCTGTTAAAAATGGGGCATGAAGAAGTGGTTCACCTCCAGTTAAGCTAATGCTATCGTGTAGACAAGGTAGATTTTGCTGTTCCACCCATTGGATTAAGATGGGTAATGGGACAGGGTTAGAGTGGATTTCAAAGTCGCGCAATCCAGGCGATCGCTCTATTCGACAAGTCGCAGGTACATTCCAAGTGTGGGCACTATCACAAAAGTGGCAGCGCAAATCACACAAAGCAAAACGAATAAATATCTGACGTGTCCCTACATTCAGTCCTTCCCCTTGAATGGCAGAAAAGACCTCAATCAGGCGTGCAGTAGGTATAACTGTAGTTTTAGCAATCATTTTAGTGATAGCAACGCGATCGCGCTGCGTCGGCACAACAGCAAGGATGTTTTTTGGCTTCTTGTTCTATTGTGAATCGTCGCTGACGATCTCCAATCTCAGCCCCGGTAAATAGCAATTAGTCCTTATTGCTACTGATTGCAATATTAGGTTAGGTAATTTTATCGGACAAAATAATCTTTGGCAGATTACATTATACATGGCAACGAAAGTGCAGAGCTTCATGACTAGCCAACCGACAAAGGTCGATTTTCCACTTAATTCCCTAAACGACACGGCTATAGTGCTGGTGCCCACGCGCTTGAGTGTGCTGGAGGCTTTAGGCTTTAAGCAAGCCTGCCAAGGCTTAATCCAGCCCAATTCACATCCCAAGCAAATTATCGTTGACTTTCACCAAACTACTTTTATGGATAGTAGTGGTTTAGGTGCCCTGGTAAGTAATTTTAAATACGCTCAGTCCCAAGGGATTACATTAACACTGCGGAATGTAACACCTCAGGTAATGGCAGTCCTAAAACTTACCGGATTGGATCAAGTTTTTCCCTTAGAGTCTGTCAAGGAGGAGTCGCTAATAGAACAAGAAAGCTTAGTAGATATTCAGAAGACAACTTCTCGTAAAGTAGAGCCGTTACCCGCTACTCACCCTTCTGTAGCATCTTGGATGAAACGGTTATTAGACGTTATCGGGTCAGTAATTGGTTTATTAATTACAGGAATTTTGTTTATTCCGATTGCGATCGCTATTCAAATTAATGATCCCGGGCCAATTTTGTTTAGTCAAACCCGTTGTGGTTGGATGGGGAAGCGTTTTGAAATTTGGAAATTCCGCTCCATGTGCGTGGATGCGGAAGCCAAGAAATCCCAAGTTAAAAACCAAGTACAAGGTGCTTTTTTCAAGAATGATAACGACCCCAGAATTACTAAGATAGGGCGCTTTTTACGGCGAACTAGTCTTGATGAACTACCCCAATTTTGGAATGTCCTCAAGGGAGAAATGAGTTTAGTAGGCACCCGACCACCGACACCCGATGAAGTAGAACGCTATGAAGTACCGGAGTGGCAACGTTTAGATGTTAAACCCGGTATGACTGGCGAATGGCAAGTAAATGGACGTTCTACAGTCCGTAGTTTTGAAGATGTAATTCGTCTGGATTTGCAATATCAAAAAAATTGGAGTTTGGTGTATGATTTAAAGCTAATTTTCAAAACTATAGCTGTTCTGTTTAATAGAAACAGTGGTGCTGTTTAGCTAACTACCTTTATTCACAATTTTTTGGTAACTCCCAACTCTCCCAACTCTCAGGATAATTCTTAAATGCACCCAAGCCTAAAATAGGCTTGGGTGCATTTAAGGTTCACCTACACCAACGACTCCAACCTGCTGTGCTTCTGGCAACAAAAGCTTTATACCTTGTTTAACAAACCCCTGCAAAAAACCAATCTGCTGATTTTGCTGAAATACCTTTTGTAAGGTTTGCCGCAAATTCTCCAAATTTAAACCAGTCCCAGAATCGATCGCTATTTCCTGCTGTTGGAAATACTCAACTAAACTTAACCCTGCGACTCTAGTCAGATAAGCTGCACTTACTCCCTGGACTACGCCACCAGCAACAAAAGTAACGGCATTACTTTTGAGAACAGTACTAACCGCCTTGGTCGAAAGTTCAACTAAACCCAATTTCAGCATCAAACTTCCCATTGTTCCAGCGACAGTTTGCGCCTGTTCTAGGGAAAATTTCTGCTGATAGATATTACCCAAATCCATTACCATTTGAGCATTAATTGCCGCAGTCGCCAGAATGTCAAGGGCTGGTACTGGGTTAGCAAAGGCAGCAGCAGCAGCTATCCATTGATATTGTTCAATAATTGGGGTGGCGCGATCGCGTCTAGTTCCATTCAACCAGTTTTTCGCCTCAGCTTTCAACAAACCGGCTTTCCTCATGGTAGTTACCCAAACTAGCCGTTGTCCTTGCTGTGTCAAAATCTCGCCCAACTGCTGCGTTAACTGCTGAATATCTGCTGTTGGTTGTTCCATCCACTCTTGCACAGCACCATCAGCCTCATGCTTTCGGACTTTGAGGGGAATGGGAGAGGCCGCAGTTGCAACTACATTTCCCTGCATTCGCTGTTTCAATTGACTAAAGATGCTGGCGCTTTCATCAGTTAAATATTGGTCTTGTTTGTTGAAAACCAAGATTGTCGGATGATTTGCTGCTTTTAGCTGCTGTAAGGTTTGAAATTCTGAGTCTGTCAAATCACCGTTTGTCAGGAATAGAACAAAATCAGATTTTGCTACTTCTGCTAAAATAGCTGCATCTGAATTGTCACTCCCTTCTCGAAACAAAGGTGCTGTCTCTTGTAAAGACACCAAATTTGGTGTCTCTAAATTTTGCTTTAGCACTTGAATTAAAGTGCTTTTACCTACGGATTTCCCGCCAGTCACAGCCACTTTAATTTCTTGTGTGTCTAATTCCAACAACAATTGGGCAACTTGTTCTCTGAGTATCTGTAACGCTGGATGGTTTTCTGCTTCTTGTGCCAGTTGGTTAATTACAGTTTCAGTTTTAGCGATCGCACTTTCCACAGTCGCCCGATCCACAACCATATCATTTAGCTGCTCTAAACTGTCTTTCGGGCGATTTTGTTGGAACAACCACAAACCACCCCCTACAGCTAAGGCACTGAACAAACCAAACTCACCCACCTGCATTATTGAATGATGCCAACTTTGTAACATCCACAGAGAAAAGGACAGTCCCAATCCTCCCACTAAAATTGGTCGCTGCAACTTCACAACCATGATTATCGGCGCTTTTTTGGATGGTTATTTCTTCCAGAATAGATTAAAAACCTGCTTCTTGGAATTGAACAGGCGATCGAACACAACTTTCTTTACCTACAGATGCTTGTAAAATTAACTCCCAAGCATCACGGTATTGTGCAGAACGAGGTTTACGCTGTCGTTTTTCAGCTTCAACAAGGTGTACTTCGCTGCCATAATCGATGAACACATCTACAGGAAAGACATAAAACAGGTCAAGTTTTTCTATATATACTAGGGCAAAATCAAAGTCTGATAGCTTATATGCTTCTCGAAGCATCAGCCGCCGATTGGTTTTAGTGCGGCGATTATCTACAACATAATTGCCAGAAGGCTCATCCAACCAAGCGTATTTGACTTGGATTTTAATTAGAGTTCCCTCTACATCAAATGCTAGATCGTAAGGTAGCCGATCACCAAAAGGTTTTAAAACTCCCCAACCACGCTTTAAGGCATGAAGAACAGCAGCTTGCTCTGCTATGTCTCCCTTAAGCTTTGTGTCCATTTGTAAGACTAAGTAGCTGACAATTAGCATAAAACAAAACCCTGTAATCTTCTAGGAAAACAGGGTTTTGCTTTATCTTTGATTTGGTGGCGGGAAGTGGATTTGAACCACTGACCTTCGGGTTATGCTTACCAACTACAACTTTCGTTGCCCAGACTTACTGGTTTGTGGTCTGGACTGTCCCTTCACCCTCGCTGTTACCGTTAGGGTGTCTGCCTTCCAGTCTCTACACCTTCTCCATCTCTGGAGCTTGGTTCGGGATTACCGCGCTATTGGCTTCCCCGAGTTTGACAGATAAACGCACATAAGTTTCTTTATGTGCCGCCCATAGCAAACTTAACTAATAAGCGTCTAGTTAAACTTGCCCGTTGAGCCCGACGAGCTACCAGGCTGCTCTATCCCGCGTCGCTCTTAACTTTTATAGCATAACCTATAGTCAAGAGTTTGGCAACTATAAAAATGATAATTCTCCAATTACTTCTAAACGCTTGTATTTCCCTAAAGTGACAAACTTTTCAGAGAGGCTTTCGGCGGCGCTGGGACTAATCCACCCCATTTGCTGGAGTAAGTGAATCGCAACGGCATATTTTGCTCGTTTTGCCCCATCCATGACTTTGATTGCCAATCCCAAGCCTTCACCGAGTCTACCAATGCACTGCACTCCTTCGGCACCAGTTTTACTGACCAGTTCCCCTGGAGTTAAGCGCATCAGTTCCGTATCAAATTCTCCATCTCCTGCGACCATAGCGGGGTGATGAGTCATCGCACGGACAATGCGCTCCATATCCAAATTGGTACTAGAGGCTAACAGTGCATACAAAGATGCCATATGACCGAGTTGCATTAGATAAGTTGGTGCGCCACAGTCATCATGAGCGCTGATAAATTCTTCAGCTGGCATTCGCAGCAACTCTGCTACTTTACCTAAAATCAACTGCTGTATTGGGTGCTTGCGTTCCAAATAGTTATTTAAGGGCCAATGGCGTTGCTGACAAACAGCTAACATCCCTGCATGTTTCCCAGAGCAATTATATTCCAGAGGACTTCGCTTATCTTCAGGAATTGGACACTGAAGTACAGTCGGGTCTAAATCAGCCCGCCAAAGGATGTTAAATACCTGTCGGACTTGATCTATTCTTCCTTTATGGGAACTGGTGATAATTGCTAAATCGCGATCGCTGAGGTCATAGCGTTCCAGTGTACCTGTGGTGGTGACTGCGAGTGCCTGAAACGGTTTGAGGGCTGAACGGATAAATGCAGCAGTTTCAGAATTTCCAGCAACGGTTAGAACCCGTCCTCGTTCGTCGCATACAACAGCTTGGACTATATGCCTGGATTCAATAATACCTTCCCGCAGCAACCGGACTTCCAGTGCTGTGGCTTGAGTTCGTTTTCCCATTGTCATGGGTTTATATTTATCACCTTTTTTTAGTTAGGAGTTAGGAGTTAAGAGTTATGAATTATTAACTAATCACTCCTAACTCCTGACTCCTAACTTTTTAAAACAAATGCCAAACTATAGTACCAATAACGTACATTCCCGCCAAGGCAGCGAAGGTAAATTGTAACCGCCGCAGAATGGGTTTGATTTCGTATGCAACAATTAAGCGATCGCGGTTGAGGATTTCCTGTGGTTTCGTCCAAGTTTGGCCGTCGTACCAGCCGGATTCTTCATAAAATACTGTGGGACTACAAAGGCGATCGCACACGTAGAACCACCCCAAGTACAACCTTACCAGTGCCAGCACTACCCCGACACTCGCTGCTGCTGCCCCACAGAGGATAAAATGTGCAATATACTTGTGAGGGGGAAAACTTGCCGCAGCCACAGGTGCTGCTAACAGCCAAGATAAACCCCAAATCCAAACAATTTTCGTGATGTACTCGCGCCAATCTAAAGTACTATCACGAAATAGCCAGGAACTTTTTAACTCTTCGTATTCATTGAGCGGTTGTTGGTCGGTAGGAACTGGGCAGTTTGAAACCGAAGACCTATGACAAATGACAGCCTTAGCCAGTTAACTTTAATTGCGCCAACCTACTTATGCCGCCAACTTACTTAATCTTCAAAATATGAACACTCAAATAAACTCCAGAATACCGGTTGCTTTAACCATTGCT
>NZ_JAIVFV010000225.1 GCF_020829445.1 Nostoc sp. CHAB 5836 | reverse complement strand
CCTAGCTTGGATTTTTACAGGTACTGCTTTAACAGGTTTTTTTGTAATTGGCCACGATTGTGGTCATAGGTCTTTTGCCAAACGTCGTTGGGTAAATGATTTGGTCGGGCACTTCTTCATGATGCCGTTGATTTACCCCTTTCACAGTTGGCGCATTAAGCATAATTATCACCATACTCATACCAACAAGTTGGATGAGGATAACGCTTGGCATCCAATTAGACCAGAAGTGTTTGAAAATTGGGATAAAACCCGGCAGTCTGCTTTTAAGCTGTTCATGCGTAAACGCTTCTGGTGGGTAGGTTCCATTGGACATTGGGCTGTGGTGCATTTTGATTGGCGGAACTTCAAAACTAAAGACCAATCGAGTATCAAGCTTTCTGTGGCTGTAGTAGTGGTGTTTGCTGCGATCGCTTTCCCGGTTCTGGTCGCCACAACTGGTATCTGGGGATTTGTCAAGTTTTGGCTAGTGCCTTGGATGATTTACCATTTTTGGATGAGTACTTTTACCATTGTTCACCATACTGCCGCAGATGTTCCTTTTGCAACAGCGAACAAGTGGAAAGAAGCTCTAGCACAGCTATCTGGAACTATTCATTGCGATTATCCGCGTTGGGTAGAAGTCTTATGCCATGATATCAATGTTCATGTCCCTCATCATATTTCCACTGCGATTCCTTCTTATAATTTGCGGCTAGCTTACAGCAGCATCAAAGAAAATTGGGAGCCTTATTTGCATAATGAGTGTAAGTTTTCTTGGTCTTTAATGAAGCAGATTACAGACCAGTGTCAACTATACACAACTGATGTTGGCTATAAGACTTTCGACGAACATTATACAGAGCAATAAATAGCGCTGTGATTATACTCGCGCTCTTGAATCAACGAGAGCGTTGTTCATGCTGTGTTTAAATAGAATCTGGCAATTTTTTAATGACTAAAATTGTTAGGTAAATTGCCAAAATCATTGTCTTTTTTGTTAGCGATCGCTAGGATCGTGGGCATCCTAGAGGGGAGATTATCTCGTCTCAAATAAAGTTCCGATTTATATCCAACCAAAGAATCCAGTGCAATCAAATATCATTACGTTCAATAATCCTCCTGACCATGAAACGTCTGAGGATGCAGCTAAATTGCCTTTTACTCTTCAAGATTTAAAAGCTGCAATCCCTGCTGAATGCTTTCAACCAAATGTGACAAAATCACTTTTTTACTTCTTTCGTGACATCCTGATTATCGGTCTGCTTTATGCAGTCGCTTATTACCTGGATTCTTGGCTTTTCTTTCCGATTTTCTGGCTAATGCAAGGAACAATGTTTTGGGCTTTGTTTGTAGTAGGACATGACTGCGGACACCAATCTTTTTCTAAGCACAAATGGCTCAATGATTTGATTGGACATCTTTCTCACACACCAATACTTGTTCCTTATCATGGTTGGCGAATCAGCCATAGAACTCATCACAAAAACACTGGCAATATCGATAACGATGAAAGCTGGTATCCTGTCACAGAATCACAATATAAGGAGATGCCTTTAGCCCAAAAGATAGGCAGATATTATGTTTTTCTATTGGCTTATCCTGTCTATCTGTTTAAGCGTTCTCCTAATAAGGAAGGTTCCCACTTTTTGCCCAGCAGTTCGCTTTTCAAACCATCCGAGAAATGGGATGTCATCACTAGTACTGTACTTTTGATTGGCATGGTAGGTTTGCTTGGTTTTCTCACATCCCAATGGGGTTGGATGTGGTTGCTGAAATATTACGCTGTACCTTACCTTGTATTCATAGTTTGGCTAGATTTGGTGACATTCTTGCACCACACTGAGCCAGAGCTTCCGTGGTATCGTGGAGAAGATTGGACTTTCTTGAAAGGCGCAATTTCTAGTATTGACCGTGATTATGGTTTAGTTAATCATATTCATCACGATATCGGTACTCATGTTGCTCACCATATATTCCTTAACATCCCTCACTACAATTTGCTGAAAGCAACTGAGGCAATAAAACCAGTGATGGGTGAGTATTTCCACAAATCGGAAGAACCAATTTGGAAGTCATTATGGGATTCATGTGTCATTTGCCATTTTGTACCTGATACTGGTGGTAAGGTTTACTACACATCCAACAATAAGTTAGCTAAAGGCTAAGACTCAGATTCCCGACTTGTTAGAAGAAGTCGGGAATCTAGACATCTCCCAAGTTGAAATTGATGGGTAAGCAAGTTCTTCATAAGGGAGCATCCCAAATGTGCAAAAACCTTGATAGCCCTCATCCCCTAACCCCCTCTTGATGTCTGGGCGGGTAAAGATTAACATATCTGTGGACAGAGGCGATATCTCGTTAAACCAATCCTGCTCAGAGTGAAAAATCTTTGGACTGTCTACTTTGAATCCTGTTTAGCACCAGTGAAGTTTATCTGTATACACTCACTGAAGATCATTACCTACTAGGGTTATAAAATAAATCACTACAGACTATACTATAAACAATTTACCCAAAACTTTCTCCAACAACTTTAAAATTTAGAGGTATAAATGATTCTAACTAATTTTAGCAAAAAAAGAAATGAATTTAAAGAATCTAAAGTACTCAAAGCTAAACCACATTGGCAAGGACAAAATTTGAGCGATACTGCTGTCAAAGGCAAAGATGCCAAGATGCGAGATTCTGCACCTGATATTTCGATTTTTAATAGTTTAAATCGTGGTCGAGTTGCTATTTTTATTGATGGCTTAAGTTTATTCCATACAGCTTTACAATTGGGTATAGAAATTGACTACGTAAAATTGCTCTGTCATTTAACCAACGGTTCAAGATTGTTGCGTGCTTTCTTCTATACGGGGGTTGATATCAGCAATGAAAAGCAACAGGGTTTTCTATTGTGGATGCGTCGTAATGGCTATCGTGTAGTGGCAAAAGAGTTAGTTCTGGCAGCAGAAAATTTCAAAAAATCAAATTTGAACGTAGAAATTGCTGTAGACATGATAACTTTAGCTCCTTACTATGATACTGCGGTTTTAGTCAGTGGAGATGGAGATTTAGCCTATGCTGTGAACGCTGTCAGTAGGATGGGGGTTCGGGTGGAAGTGGTCAGTTTACAAACGACGACTAGCGAAAGCTTGATTGATGTTGCTGACTGCTTTATTGACCTTGATAGTATTAAAGTACACATTCAAAAAGATTCTAATCTTGGCTATAGTTATCGAACGCCATCAAATTCAAACCTTTAAAAGCCTATTTCAAATCTATCGAAATCTCTACTGATACCAATTTTTTATGAAGCTGCATAGAATTCGATCCCCCGAAGTTGCCACAACGCTCTTAACCCGCGCAAGGCACTTCTCTTCGTCTGAAATATCTTTAATAGGACTTACGCAAAATAATGAAAAAACGAACCGCAAAGGGCGCAAAGGACACGAAGGAATAAGAGTTTCAGAGGGTTATTGCGTAAGTCCTATTTAATTTGGAATTTTGAATTGTTAATTGGAAATCCCTAATTACGAATTACGAATTATTTAATTTCCTTCCTCAATAATTCTGGAATCTGAGAAGGGCGTTCCGCTACTGGAACTTGCGCTGCTTTTAATGCAGCTAATTTACTTTGGACTGTGCCAAAATTAGGATCGCGTCCGATAACCGTTGCTAAAGTCCCGGTTTGTCGCCAACTTTTTCCTCGTGGTGCAAGTCGGCCTGCAATGTAGGCAATTACTGGTTTATCAATTGCCTCAGTAACGTACCGGGCTGCTGCTTCTTCACTACCACCACCAGGTTGACCGACTAAAACGATCGCCTGTGTAGTTTCATCCTCATCCAGAATTTGCAGCCATTGCAGAAAGGAGGAACCGACGATCGCATCACTACCAATACTGACACTAATCGACTGCCCCAAACCTGCTTTTGTTAATTCGTAGGCGATTTCGTAGGTGAGGGTGCTGCTACGACTGACGATCCCCACGGTTCCAGGGGTATAAAATTCGCTAGGTTGAGTACCTAAGAGAATTTTTCCGGGCACAATGATCCCCGGACTATTTGGCCCGATTACCAAAGTTTCACAGGCTTCGGCTTTGCGGAGTAATTGCACCATATCCAAAGGTGGCACGCCAGCAGTGATAATAATAATCTGGCGAATCTGAGATGCGATCGCTTCTAATGCCGCATCTAGCACGTCGTAAGGGTCTACACAGATAATCGTCGTGTCAATTGCCCCAAATTGTTCTATTACCTCCTCTACTAAGTCAAATACTGGCAGTCCATGCAGTTCCTGTCCGCCACATCCAGGATTGACACCAGCTACCAAATTGGTGCCATAAGCTTTCATTTGACCAACATAAGTACCTGATATAAATTCACAAAAGCCTTGAATTAAGACTTTACTCTCTGGCGTTAAGTTCATAAAAAATTACCGATTGGTCATTGGTCATTTGTCATTGGTCATTGGTCATTTGTCATTGGTCATTGGTCATTTGTCATTTGTCGTTGAGCATTAGTAAGGGTTTTAAGCTTATTTACGTTCAGTAACATACTTAGTTTTTTTCGCGCCAACGTATTTCCAGTGTCGTATTGATTCAATTTTTACGAAAAATCGTAGTGATTCAACACTTAGTCGGGTAAACTCTGGGATTTAAAACAGTTATCAGTTATCAGTCCTGGCGGCGTATGGTGGGGGTAAAAGTTGCGCCACCAACGCCTGACACCTGTACGGCGTAGGCAAAAACTTGCGGGATAAATAGATCACTGATAACTGTTCACTGTTCACTGTTAAAAGCCCCCACCATATTGCTCTTCGCAATTGGTTGTGGGTAGTTTACTACTTCTTATTAACGGTTGGTTTAGCAAGACGAACTGCTGTTGCCACTGCCTCATCTAAATTTTCTACCACGAGTAGCGCATCGCTGTGGGTTTTTAGTGTTGCTAAATATTTTCTAGCAGCATTAAATTCAGAACCAGCAAGACGGACAACCAAGGGCGAAAAATTCGGTTCTCGCCGACTTTTATTACCATTAGAACGCACAACCTGTGATTGAAGTTCGCTGTTGTCTTGCTGTACAAATTTGGCTATAACTTCAGCTACTTCCTCAGTTTGAGGAATGCTACCCAGAAAGTTAATTAGTATTACTTGAACGCTTTTGTCAGCCCCCAGGATTTTCAGACCTGTCTCTAGGCGATCGCGGAAGGTAGTTGGTTTAGTATCTGTAAGGAAAGTATGACGTAGATTCAAACAAACACCTGGGTTGCCACCAGCATTAGCGACTAAATCCAAAGTTGCCATTACTGAACCAGTACCATTACCTAAAATACCGATTTTACCATGCATTTCTACACCATCCCAGTCGCCCAAAATACCGTTGATTTCAGTACTGGTATGACGATTGATAATTTTTGCTGCCATCTCAGCAAGATCGGGATGACGCTTGATCGCCCGTTCATTGACCCTGACTTTACCATTAAGAGCCATCACTTGACCAGTAGCGCTGACTGCTAAGGGATTGATTTCGACTAAATCCAGGTCTTTTTGCACAAATAACTGGTACATTTTCTGGACAACACTGCTTACCGATTGCATCAGCGTCCCCTGCAAACCCATTTTCAAAGCCAATCGTCGGGCATAAAATGGCGAAAATTCCTGTTCCACAACGACATAGTGCATTTTTTCGCCAGCCAATTCCCAATCGATGTCTGCTTCTTTGCAACCTAAAAGTACCGGTCGGCAGACAGCAGTATCTAAAACCACCGCTAGATAAAATTCCTGGTTGGCGTCGTATTGGGATTCTGCCAGCACAACTTCCGGCAATTCGCCCCATATTGGTAAACTAAAGATATTCTGAGCAGCTGCGATCGCATCAATAGTCGTCTCCGCAAACCTGACTCCACCTGCTTTTGCCCGTTCCGCTCCGTGTACTTGAGATTTCAGTACAATTGGGAAGCGAATTTTTAAACGTTTCAAATCTGTAGGATGGTCAATTCGTTGGGAAGGTAATACTGGAATACCTATCTTCCCAAACCATTCTTTAACTTGGTACTCTAATAAATCCATTGATACACCTTATATTAACTATTGACGCTTTCCAAGCCTTTGCTGATTACTGTCTTAATATTTTGCAGCACCTTTATTCCAGAATTAAGCTTTTGGTATCTATAAAAATATATTTTTCACGGAGCAATTTTATCGAATTCAGCAAATGAGGCACATTAATTTCCATAGCCAACCTGTATTTGCCAGAGCCACAACACGTAATTAATCTCCTCAGTAAGTTTCCCAGCATAGAAGATAACTAGCATTTCTGTCAAAACCCTCTCACATAGCATAGTTTTCTTAACCGTGGGATCATTTGGTAACAACTGCTCTGTAATTAAAGTTTTCCAGCTAAGTAAGTAGGCATGAATAATTAAAGGTTTTTAGTCAGGGCTGAAGTCCTTTATCAGAGACAATTTAACTAATTTTACACTGCATAATATAGTTTAGTTTATTCTTTACCACTTACTGAGTAGTTCCTGTAAATTTAATTGCCAGCAAAGAATCGAGTGTAAATGGTTAAGATCTAGACATAGGAGTGAAAAAGAATGTAGAGACGTAGCAGTGCTACGTCTCTACAAGGGTTATGGGCAAGGCATATTTAATTTCTACCAGATGTCTTCTCTATTGTTCCCATTTTTTATTTTAAATTTATACCTGAAGACAGATTATTTAATTTTGTATCTAGCGCTGTGAAAATGTAGCGGCGCGAACAATAACTACTTTTTTAAATTTTGCTCAAAAGTCAGAATTTGTGTTAGAAAGTTGGTCGTTCAGATTTTCAGGCTGTGGCTGGTTAAACTGTGCATTTGCATTCGACAAACCGAGAAAGCTCATTTCATCCCATTAAAAATAATCAAAACAATATAGAAGTTCAGCGCGAAAGCTCTATGAAAGTAGCAGTCCAGCAGGAAGATTTACAGCTTTTAGCCAAAACTTTGCAGGAACAATTGCTTGTAGAAGTCTCAACGGCTGAAGTCTTCGAGGTGAAGTGTGCCGTCAATAAAGACGGGCTAATGATTCTAACACAACACGCATCAGATGTAATAGTTGAGGCTCAACTAATTTTTGCAATCATTGAGGAAGTACTTCAGTCTTTAGCACCCCACAAAGAGCAACGGGTACAATGTTTCCTGAGAGTTTTTGGTGAACGACTCCCTTATGCTAAATGTTTCTTGGCGTTGAAGCAGACGGGGGGATGGGGGGATGGGGGAGATGGGGGGGATGAGGGGGATGAGGGGGATGAGGGGGATGGGGAAGCAATATTGCCTTCATCATCTCTGACGTGTTTTCCATCAATTGATGAAACTGAGGAGGAAGAACCGTTTGACCCGTTTGCTTCAACGCCTAATTTGTCGGCTTCAAAGCCAGCATTCCAAATCAAGCCTATTCTACTGGGTGCAGCCTTGGTGGCAATTGTAGTTTTAGGCAGTGGTGCTTACTTCTTGACTCGCCCTTGTGTGATGTCTGAGTGTAAAGAAATACAAAATGCCGAGCAATTAAAAACAAAATCTGTGCAACTGATGGGCAGCGCCAAGTCTGAAAAAGAATTAGTCGCTGTACAACAGCAACTCGCAGCAGCCAGCGCAGCTTTGAATGTAATTCCTAGTTGGTCGCCGCGTTACCAGATGTCAGAAGAACTAAAAGTAAGTTTGTCTGGAAGGTCAGAAAAAATTAACCAGGTGGTCAAGGCTTTGCAGATGGCATCTTTGGCAACAGAAAAAATGCAAACTCCTGCACATAGCCTAGAAGAATTACAAACTAGCCAACACTTATGGCGACAGGCTATAGCGCCACTAGAAACTATAAGTTCCAGTAGTGAACTTTATGGGCTGGTGCAAGGGAAATTACTTAATTATCGTATCCGTTTGCACGCGATAAATCAACAGATATTTACTGAAGAAAAATGGCTGAAAAAACTAACAACAGCGAAGGCTGTAGCCAATGCAGCCGAGAATCGGCAAGCTACTGCTAAATCCTTGAATGACTGGCAAAAGGTGCAGTCTACTTGGCTAGTGGTAGTTAATGCCTTGAATACCATTCCCCAGACTAGCGCTGGATACCAAGAAGCCCAAAAGCTGTTGAGAGATTATAAACCTAAGTTAGTCATCGCAGGCGATCGCGCTACTAAAGAACAATTAGCTGTTAAAACCTATCAACAAACCCTTAACACTGCCAAGCAAGCCAAAATATTTGAGCAACAAAATCAATGGCAAGCAGCAGCTATATACTGGGATCAGGCTTTGCAAACGGCTAAAAAAGTTTCTCAAGATAGCTTGTACTACACTCAAGCTCAGTCTCTCATCGAACCCTATTCAGCTGCGCTCAAACAAGCACAAGAGAAACTACAAGTTGTTAGTAGTTTGCAACAAATCCGCACCGACTTGGATAAAACCTGTATTAATGGAATTCGGATTTGCACATTTAGCATAGACAATGCCGGAATTATTATCCGGCTAACCCCTGAGTATGACCAAATAAGGCAAAATAATTTAGCTAATCCTGATTCTGAGAACTCCAATACTGCTGTTGACGTTACCAATCACTTGCAAATCTTACGGGAAGCCTTAGCTGTAATTAGTGACAATGCTAACTTGTCCCTTTTCCTCTATGATTCCAAAGGTCAGGTAATTTATACGCGGACTTTAGGCGGGTAGAAAAGTTATACCATTTTGGATTTTGGATTGGCTTGATTGTGGACAGATAAATCTGTTGCGATCGCAGCCTATGATATATCCATAACATCCTCTAACTCTGATACCATTTTCTATAATTTCCTGCTTGTTACAAAAATTAGCCGAATAAAAATTAAGTACTTAGATAAGGAAGAGTGAAATGGGACTTAGCGATGGACTTTTGAACCCAACCAAAAAGGCTATGATCATAGAGGATTGTTGCAAGATGATAGAAGGACAGCTTGCATCCAAGTCAGGTATGAGCGGTATCGCTTTGAAAACTGCCTTCGCCGCCCTGAAGGGGGTCAAGCCTGGTTACATCCCCTACGTCGTTGAGCAGATTTTACCGCAATGCTTCACGGCAATTGATCCCATCTGGAATGAAGGTGTAGAAAAAGGCAACCCAATTGAACACCTGAATGCGAATCGCTCTGATACCGCAGATGCGCTACTAGGTGTCACCGATGCGAGAGTTCAGAAAACAAAGCGCCAAATCGTGCGAGGAACCTATGAAAAATTTCGCGGTTCCGCCAAAAAGCACGTAGAAGAAGCAGTGCCAGACTTAGCTAAGGTAATTGATAATTACACTAAAGCCTGAGCAATAAGAGACGCGATTAATCGCGTCTCTTAGCTCGACTTTATCCATTTTTTGCCAACGCTCAACTTGACGCTGAAACCTCTGTGCTACGGTAGTTCTACTTTTTCGATTTCACCGATAATCAGTGACATGGAAAAAGTTTTTGCCAAAAAGCT
>NZ_JAIVFV010000224.1 GCF_020829445.1 Nostoc sp. CHAB 5836 | reverse complement strand
TTTCTTAGGCTTTAGGCGTTTAACTCAGTTGGACTCAGTTTGAAAAATAACTGGGGTAATTTATGATGCGTAGATTGTAAGTTCGCGTAAATCAAACGCGAACACTTCTTTTTTGTCCAAAGTCCAACTTATTACAAACCTTTAATTATTTACGCCGTTCTACTTACAAGGTTTTTGACGCTAACCCAAGCGTATTGCTATATAATCTCTTAGGTTGTCAGCATATCAGCATAAAAAAATACAAAATCAACTCATGAACAATCAAGTTAAGATTTTGATAGCAGCAGTATTACTTGTAAGTTCTACAGCAGTTCAACCTTCCAATGGGACAGAAAAAAGTACTGGATTTTTTGTTAAAAATATTAGCTTTATAGCTCCAGAGCAATTCAAAATAGCACAAGCTATAGAACCGAGAGTTATTAAACTTCGTCTAGGAGATTCTGGTGTTTCAGTAGGAAGTGTTTTGTCTTGGGGATTTGCTGGTTTAATCCAAAAAAGATCAACTGATTGGGTTCGTTTAGAACTAAGTGATAATCAAGTAAGAGTAGTACATACAACCAGGACGACTAATTGGTTAACTCAGATTTCTAAATGGTGGGATCATCCTGTTAGAAAAATCGCTTTTAAGCCAGATTCTTGTAAACTAGATAATGTCCAAAACCAAGGTGGCTCAGATATAGAAACCCAACTGAGAGAGATAAAAAAACTTTATGAGTCTAAACTAATAACAGAGCAACAGTATGAAGAATCGCAGCGCAAAATTATTAATCAAATAAATACTACTCCGAACCAAGTTACTACTCAAAATACTACTATTAATTCCGGATGCGTTGTATTAGGAGAAAATGCTACAGTAACACTTAAAGATATGGCTTTATTAACTAAAGGAGAATTTAAAATTGAATATTTAGAAGGGAATGAATGGAAATACGCAGCTTTTAGAGTACCAGAAAAAGAATATCAATAGCTGGTCGTTGGAAGTAATCAGGAATTTTTACTTGCAAACAGTCCATCAATTTGGAGAACACTTGGCACAAAAATCGGGACTGAATTTACAGTATTGGCTACCTGTCAATTGGTAAGCTGTACAATAAGGAAAACTGGTAAGTTCAATTTTGGCTGCTTGTAATTTGGAAGCATTGGACAACGCTTCAGTAAGTTTGGTTCTATTAGTCAGAAAAGTAGCTAAAAGTTTAGGTAACGCCATGCAAGCAGCAATGTTTAGCAGCGTTAGCAGTATAGCGTCTATCAAATTCATAGGTAATCATCTCCTGTGAAAAATAGGCGTAGGTGTAGCCCGTGGTAGACATCGCTGTTCTTAGATACAAACACAATCATTGCTTGCAATCTATGTAAATTAACTTTAACATAAATTTTTGTAAATATAAACGTGGAATTCCTGGAATTATCATACACAGAAAGGAATGTGGATAATAAGGAAGGTTATTGTAGCGGAATAACAAAATAAGCTGTAAAAACGATCAGTTTAAAATCTCCAGGTGAGGTGTTATGTCAAAAACCCGAACTACGTCTTCTTTTTTATCTAACATCAGTGAGCGAGAACGGCGGTCATTAAAGCGGTTGGTAGATTACACAAATGTGGAATCGCTACCAGAAGTTTGGCCTTTGGCAGCTCAACGATTTGGTGATGTTGTCGCCCTCCGCAGCCCTCACAGTCAACCAGAAGCAGTGATTACTTATACCCAACTATCCGAGCAAATACAACTATTTGCTTCGGGGTTACAGGCGTTGGGAGTAAAGGTAGGCGATCGCATTTCTTTAATTTCTGATAACAGTCCTCGCTGGTTTATTGCCGATCAAGGCATCATGACTGCTGGAGGCGTTGATGCGGTGCGTAGCTCCCAAGCGGAAAAAGAAGAACTGCTGTTTATCATCGCTAATAGCGGCAGTACAGCGATCGTAGTTGAGGATTTAAAAACACTTAAAAAACTACAAGACCGCCTCAACGATTTACCAATTCAGGTATTAATTTTACTTTCCGATGAAGCACCACCGACAGAGGAAACCTTAAAGGTACTGAACTTTACACAGTTGCTCGAAATTGGGGCAAATCATAATTTGGTGCCAGTCAAGCAAAATCGTGACGCTCTAGCAACCCTAATTTACACCTCTGGCACCACGGGCAAACCCAAGGGTGTAATGCTGTCTTATAACAACTTGATGCACCAAGTAACAACCTTTGGGACAGTATTGCAACCAAACGCGGGCGACATCGTTCTCAGTATCCTACCTTCGTGGCACAGCTACGAACGGACTGTTGAATATTACCTACTATCTCAAGGTTGTACGCAAATTTATACCAACTTGCGCTCCGTTAAAGGGGATTTGAGACAATTTAAACCCAACTACATGGTGGGTGTACCCCGCCTGTGGGAATCGATTTATGAAGGAGTGCAAAAGCAGTTCCGGGAACAACCAGCGAAAAAGCAACGCCTAATTAACTTTTTAATGGGCATTAGCGAGAAATATATCAAAGCGCGGCGAGTTGCTCAAGGATTAAGTTTAAATAATCTTCATGCTTCAGCCCTTGAACGATTAACAGCTAGGATACAAGCATCGGCTTTATTACCCCTCCATACCTTGGGAGAACGACTGGTTTATGCCAAAGTGCGAGAAGCCACAGGAGGAGAAGTTAAGCAGATGATTAGCGGCGGCGGTGCGCTTCCCAGACACATAGATAACTTCTTTGAAATTATTGGTGTGCAGATTTTGCAAGGTTATGGCTTGACAGAAACCTCTCCTGTTACCCATGTGCGTCGTCCTTGGCGAAATTTGATTGGTGCATCAGGAGAACCACTTCCAGCTACAGAAGCTAAAATCGTAGATCCTGAAACAAAAGCCCCTTTACCAGTAGAAAAGCGAGGCTTAGTGTTGTTGAGGGGGCCGCAGATTATGCAAGGCTATTACCAAAATCCCGAAGCGACAGCGAAAGCAATTGATGCTGAAGGTTGGTTTGATAGCGGCGATTTGGGTTGGCTGACACCACAAAACGACTTAGTGCTAACTGGCAGAGCGAAGGATACGATTGTATTGACTAACGGGGAAAACATCGAACCACAGCCGATTGAAGATGCGTGTTTGCGATCGCCATACATCGATCAAATTATGCTCATCGGCCAAGATCAGCGCAGCCTGGGAGCCTTAATTGTCCCCAATGTCGAAGCTTTAGAAAAATGGGCCGCAAGCCAGAATTTGATACTGGATACGCACAATGATCAGGAGATTTCCTCATCCAGTCAAAAAATTGACTTAGAGAGTAAAATAATCCAGGATTTATTTCGGCAAGAATTAAATCGGGAAGTGCAAAATCGTCCAGGTTATCGGCCGGATGACCGCATCGGAACGTTTAAACTCATTGTGGAACCGTTTTCAATCGAAAATGGTTTGATGACACAAACACTAAAAGTTCGACGACATATCGTCACGGAACGCTATCGCGATATTATTGACGGGATCTTTGCCTGATTATTCCACCTGCTAACTGTAAAGAGTGAACGTGAAATATTTATGGATGTCTCCAAATCTAACTTGCTCCTGAAACGGGTCGTTAACGTCAAAGTTATTGTGACTCCCCTCTGGAAAGATGAAGTACAACAGCAGCTGCAAACGCAGATTAATCAACTTGATCAGCAACTGCAACAGCTAGACGTTGAAGGACAAAGAGCTGTTACTGCAATTCAGAAGCAGAGTCTGCAACCACCCGGCCCTCAGACTCTCCAACAAATTGACAATATTCAGCTCCAAGTCAATCAAAAGAAAAGTGAATTTCTAGAGCAGAAAAATCAGTTGCTGCAAAACCTCCAGCAAGTGCAGTTTCTTCAACAGGATCAAGAAGTAAACCAATTTCAAATGGAAGGCTTTTTCCGAGTAGAAATCGGTGATAACCTGATTAGCAAAATGCAGGTCGAAATCGTTCTTCGTGATGGCGTTGTAGAAGAAATTCGCGGCGACATTTAAATTTGTCATTTGTCATTTGTCATTTGTCCTTTGTTTTGTGAGCAATGATCAATGACTAATGACAGATGTGATTTAACTTTGTGTTTGGGCGGCTTTGCTCCCAACATTGTACCTGGGAGCCAGCCCAAACAATTTGCCAGACTGGAGGAGAGCTAATAAAAAGCGATCGCCCAAAAGTCGTCATTTCAACTCGATACTTAACTGTACCAACTGAATCATCACCCGGCTTGATTTGCGTAATCGTCACAAGGGCTTGATTTTGTTGCGGATAAGCTACCTCTACCTTTCGCGTTCCTCGCAGTGATGCTATGTCATCCAACGCATTTAGCGCCAGGGTAGCAGGATCACTACCTTGAAGAGATGAGTTGATCTTTTCTAAAGGTATAGTTTTATAATCGGAACGCTCGGAGTATGCCACAACCTCTTGAGACTGATGCATTGCTGCTAGCTGCTGGGTTTGTCCATCACTAGTCTCAACAATTGGTGCAGATAGCTGGCGCTGAATAATATAAACTCCAGCGCCAGCAGTGGCAAAGATGCTTAGTATCACAATCAGAAAGAATTTAAACTTTGCCAACATAAAAGTAAACGGAATTTCAAATAGGTTTATTACCAATTTTGAATTCTAGATTGAACTGTATTTTATATCCTCTACCTGTGAGAAGCTCTTGTATCTTAAGCAGTAGTTATGAGGAATACAAATGGCAATTTAATTTAATCTGTGAGCAAATCCTGGTGGTTTTTCCAAGTCAACGACTAAAACGAGATATTGCCTAATCTATGAGGATAGCTCTGTATTAGAGACGTCTAAGCCATATTTAGGTTCCTAAAGTCATTTGTCATTTGTCAAGAGTCAATAATTCTTTCATGCCCCATGCCCCATGCCCACTTGCCCTGAGCGTACCCCTGCTCTTAAGCAAGCTACGCGTAGCGTCTCGTAGAGAAGTCGTTCGCGTAGTGTCTCGCAGAGAAGGGATGCCCAATGCCCAACCGAAAATATAAAATCTCCAATCCAAAATTCTTTGATCAAGATACAATTCGATCTGATAAAAGCTGTTAAATTCCATAAACCATTGATTCCCAAACCACCCTATGAGCATTCACGAAGTATTTATGCCGGCTCTGAGTTCTACCATGACTGAAGGCAAAATCGTCTCCTGGGTGAAATCGCCAGGGGACAAAGTGGAAAAAGGCGAAACAGTGGTGGTTGTAGAGTCAGATAAGGCAGATATGGATGTAGAAACCTTTTATGAAGGCTTTCTTGCCCATATCATAGTTGAAGCTGGTGAAACTGCCCCGGTAGGATCGGCGATCGCCTTCATCGCTGAAACGGAAGCTGAAATTGAACAGGCGAAATCTCTTGCCAATTCCGGTGGCGTGGCTGCTACTACTACCCCTTCCTCTGAACCAATCCCCGCCGCCAGCACAGCCTCAGCCGCAACACCTGCCTTAGCCTCTCCAAACGGGTCTAACCACAAAGAGGGAAGGCTTGTAGCCTCGCCCCGTGCCCGCAAGTTAGCTAAAGAACTCAAAGTTGATTTAACTACTCTCCAAGGCAGTGGCCCCCACGGTCGCATTGTCGCCGAAGATGTGGAAGCATTATCCAATCAGGGCAAACAACCCGCCCCTGCCCCAGTTGCCCCACCAGCACCTGTACCAACCAGCACCCCAGTTGCACCCGCAGCTACACCTGTGACGGCGGCTGTTCCTGGTCAAATCGTACCTTTAACTACCTTCCAAAATGCCGTAGTGCGGAACATGGTAGCTACCATATCCGTGCCCGTCTTCCGTGTCGGTTATACAATTACCACCGATGGATTAGACAAACTTTATAAACAAATTAAATCCAAAGGCGTGACAATGACAGCGCTATTGGCGAAAGCTGTAGCGGTGACATTGCAAAAACACCCACTGTTAAATGCTAGCTACTCAGACCAGGGAATTGTCTATCATTCTGAGATCAACATTTCCGTAGCAGTAGCGATGGATGATGGCGGATTGATTACACCTGTGCTGCAAAATGCAGATGCAGTGGATATTTATTCTCTATCGCGTACTTGGAAGTCTTTGGTAGAACGTGCGAGGGCAAAACAACTACAGCCCCAAGAATACAACAGTGGTACTTTTACCCTGTCCAATTTGGGGATGTTTGGCGTAGATAAATTTGATGCGATTTTACCGCCTGGACAAGGTTCAATTTTAGCGATCGGGGCATCCCGTCCGCAAGTAGTAGCAACACCCGACGGTTTATTTGGCGTGCGCCAACAAATGCAAGTTAATATTACTTCCGACCACCGGATTATTTACGGTGCCCATGCTGCGGCGTTCTTGCAAGATTTAACAAAATTGATTGAGACGAATCCTCAATCTTTGACAATGTAATTTTGAAAAGACACCAAATTTAAATGTTAGCGCTACTCTACGAAAAACTGCTTCTCGCTGATAGCGCTAACAATAAATAATACCTACATTTCAGTTTTTATCGACAAACTAAGTACATTGGTGCAAAAAAAGTCAAGTATGTTACAAAACGTAAATAAGCTTAAAACCTTTACTAATGACAAATGACCAATGACAAATGACAGCCTTAGGCAGTTAACTTTAATTGCGCCAACCTACTTATAATAATTTTGGACTATTATCACAAGCCGTTGCAATTTAAAAGCTTGTCGAAATTTTCTGCCAGAAATTTGCTTGGTGAAGTAGACCTTCTGAGGATTGCTGCAAGCTTGAAACAGGAGCAAAAACAGAAGCGAAAACTGGGACAATTTTTGACTCCTGCTCCAGTAGCAGAATTAATGGCTGGGATGTTTGGCAAGCTTGATCTTCCTCAAATATCTCTACTTGATGCTGGAGCAGGAGTTGGCTCATTACTTGCAGCCTTTGTAGCTAGCCTTTGTCAGAGGAAACGACGCCCCGCCAATTTAGATATTGTTGCCTATGAAATTGATCCTTTTCTGATTGTATATTTGCATCAGACATTGAAATTATGTGCCAGAGAATGTCAAATAGCTGGGATCTCTTTCAATTATGAGATTCGGGATCAGGATTTTATTGAGGATGCCGTCAGGCTTCTTAGGCCTAGTTTGTTCGATAATCCTGACAATTGCAGATTTACCCACGCTATTCTCAATCCCCCATATTTGAAAATTAACGCTCATTCCAAAGTTCGTGCTTTGTTACGTTCTATAGGATTAGAAGCCAGTAATCTATATACAGGTTTTATCGCGGCTACAGCTCAACTTCTGGAATCAAGAGGGGAACTTGTAGCTATCTCGCCGCGTAGTTTCTGTAATGGGCCATATTTTAGAGACTTCCGCAGAATGTTTTTGGAAATGATGGCTTTAGACCAAATACATATTTTTGAATCCAGACAAGAAGCTTTTTATGACGATGAAGTTTTGCAGGAAACAATTATTATTCATGCTGTCAAACAAAAACCAAAATTTGACAATGTACTCATCAAGACAAGTTCGAGTGTTGATGATGATTTTATTATGTCAAATTACTCACCTTATACAGAGATAGTTCATCCCCACGATTCGCAACAATTTATCCACATTATCCCAGATACACTAAGTCGGCAGGTCATTGAACAAATGGCTAACTTTACCTGCACATTACAAGACCTTGGATTGAACGTATCAACAGGACGTGTTGTAGATTTTCGTGCCAAAGAACATCTGTGTTTAATGCCAGAAAAAAACTCTGTGCCTTTGATTTATCCATTGAATTTCTCAGGAGGATATGTTAAATATCCAAAGGTAACTAGAAAACACCAAGCTCTAGTATATACAGAACAAACAGTCTCTCTTTTAGTACCAAATGAAAATTATGTATTGACCAAACGTTTTTCCTCAAAAGAGGAGAAAAAACGAGTGGTTGCCGTTGTATATGATGCTAACCAAATTGATTGTTATTGGGTAGGTTTTGAAAATCATCTGAATTATTTTCATCAGGAGGGAAGGGGACTCAATCTTACCCTAGCACGCGGTCTTACTGCTTATCTTAACTCTAGCCTCGTAGACACATTTTTTCGTTTATTTAATGGTCATACTCAGGTTAATGCAACTGATTTACGAAATTTAAAATATCCTACAATAACGCAGCTAATAACCTTGGGGCGATGTATTACTGAGTACTTTCCGTCACAGAAAGACATCGATCAACTTGTGCAAGAAAAGTTACTGAGTATGAGCAATCAGTCTGAAAACAACCCCTTAATAATTAAAACCCGTATTGATGAAGCACTGGAAATACTAATTGAACTTGGACTTCCACGGGCACAACTTAATGAACGTTCAGCCCTAACTCTGTTGGCTCTACTTGACTTAAAGCCGACTGATTCTTGGAAAGCTGCTGCATCTCCCTTAATGGGAATTACACCAATGATGGAATTTATGGCGCAGCATTATGGCAAAACATATAAACCTAATACACGAGAAACTGTTCGCCGCCAAACAGTCCATCAATTCTTAGATGCAGCTTTGATAATTGCAAATCCAGATGCTCCTGACCGCGCCATTAACAGTCCCAAAACGCTATATAAGATTGAAGAAAGTGCGCTTGAGCTATTACGTACTTATAGAAGCACTGAATGGAAAAAGAGCCTTGGCACTTACCTTGCTTCAGCTGAAACTTTGAAAAAACGATATGCTCAGGAGCGGGAACTATCACGTATCCCTATTGTGATTGAAGGGAAGATAAAAACTCTATCTCCAGGTGGACACAATATTCTGATTGAGAAGATTATTAAGGAGTTTGCAGAACGTTTTACACCTGGAGGAAAATTGATTTATGTTGGTGATACAGATGAAAAATTTGCCCACTTTAATGAAGTGGCATTGAGAGATTTAGGCGTTACTGTTGATTCTCACGGAAAAATGCCTGATGTGATTATTCATCATCTAAAAAATGATTGGCTAGTTTTAATTGAAGCTGTAACTTCTCATGGCCCAATTAACCCTAAACGAAAGAAAGAACTTGAAGTTATCTTTGCTGATCTAAAAATTCCTATTGTAATGGTAACAACCTTTTTAAGTCGGAAAGCGATGGTGGAATATTTGGCTGAAATTGCTTGGGAAACCGATGTTTGGGTTGCTGAAGATTCTACTCATCTCATTCATTTCAATGGAGAATACTTGTTACAGTCTTACAAAATAGATAGAGATTTTGAAACAGAATAAACTATAGTAAGTAGGTTGGCGCAATTAAAGTTAACTGGCTAAGGCTGTCACTTGTACTGAGCGAAGTCGAAGTATTTGTCATTAGTAAAGGTTTTAAGCTTATTTACGTTTCGTAACATACTTGAATTTTTTCGCACCAACGTACTTACAATACGGTTCATTTAAGGCTTAAACTCTTTTTTTACGAACCACAGAGGCGCAGAGAACACAGAGAGAAAGAGAAAATGGTTGACTGAACTGTATTGAACTATAAGTAGAGCGACGCAAATAAAGCTAACTGGCTAAGGCTGTCATTTGTACTGAGCGACTTGCCCTGAGCGTAGCCGAAGGGAGTCGAAGTATTTGTCATTTATAACCCACATTCCGCACCCACAACTGTCACACCCCAAGGAGACGGATATATTTAGTACATAAGAACTATTTATTAGGAGAATTTACTAGAGCTAAATAGGAATTACTATTATTAAGCTGGATGTA
>NZ_JAIVFV010000223.1 GCF_020829445.1 Nostoc sp. CHAB 5836 | reverse complement strand
TTTGAGGGATAAAAACGCAGCACTTAATATATTAAGCGAGGGTTTGAGATTACTAACCGCCGTCGGTACGCCGGAGGTTATAAAAAACGCCTGTGGAGAACTTGTAAGTCCTGAAGTAATTCAGGCACAGATCGTTGAAGCAGGAATCACGCGACTTCAAGTCGTGTGAGGTTCAAAAGGCTTCCCTCGTAAAACCCAAACCAATTCACAAAGAACTATATTTGCAATAAAACATTGCTCTTTGCTTTCGATAATTTCAGAAGCTTGTTTCCACTGCTTTTCATCATCCTTTGTCAAATAGCGCACTAGAATATTAGTATCAACTCCAATCACTTGAGCCTTCTTGAATTGCTGTTTCCATTTCTGTTAAAGTTGCACTCTTCATCCCCGGACTATGTAAAATGCCGGATAAACTTTGAACAGGGACATTAAGCGGAATCAATTTGACTGTCCCATTTTCATCAATCACAAAATCAACCTTACTACCTGCATTAAGATTAAGATAATCTCTAATTTCTTTAGGAATAGTTACTTGTCCTGTAGTGGTGATGGTGGTGCTAACCATTACACACATTCCTCATATAGACCTTTTCTTGGCATTATGATAGCAAAAATCAGCGATCGCTCGACTTTTTTACCCGAAGTTTTGTGTTCTGAGGTGGAACGATGGTGTTGTAAAGGCGTAGGCGTAGCCCGTCGTAGACATCGCTCGACTTTTTTACTCGAAGTTTCGTGTTCTGAGGTGGAATGATGGTGTTGGGAGGGCGTAGGCGTAGCCCGTCGTAGACATCGCTTTACTTTTTTACTCGAAGTTTCGTGTTCTGAGGTGGAATGATGGTGTTGTGAAGGCGTAGGCGTAGCCCGTCGTAGACATCGCTCTACTTTAAAGTGTAAATCTACAGGCGATCGCTTCTCGCGCCGTTGCTGGTGTTTATCAAAATAAACTAATCTTCTCGCTTCCTGGTTCCAGTAATGCTGTGCGACTAGCAATGGAAAAACTGATTTTACCCGAACTCACTCACTTAGTCAGTCAGGTTAGTAAGGGTGTCAAATGACCAGCCTTTCACAGGACTACCATAAAAATAAGCCACGAGGCACTGAAATCATCCTTTCTCTACTTACATATTGAGACTACCCAGAATTATAGTCAAACGCATGAAATGTTAATATCAGGTCACTAATGGAGCCTATTTACTGGAATTGCATAATTGCTCATGGCATCACTGCATTTTCATACTTTGGTATCCCCATAGTAATAGGGGTTTTTTTTGCCAAAACTAAAGCAACTATCCCTTCTAAGTTTTGGCTAGCCTTTTTCTTATCAGGTGGATTCGTACTATTTTGCGGATTTCATCACTGTTTGGCGATCTTTGAACCACACATGGTAGTGTCGGTACTACACTTAGGTGTACTCGACTTCATGGCGTTTGTTTCCTTCTTTGCCTTACTTTACCTGATGCCAACCGCTTATCAAATTGTAGAGGCGATCGCCAAATCTCAACAAGATACCCGCGAACTTCAACGCAGCCAGCAGATGCTACAGCTATTTCTAGATCAGGGCCCGTTTGGAGCCTATATCAAAGATGAGCAATCTACAATGCTCTACTACAACCAGGAGTTACAGTCTAGATTTTCGGTAGATCCACAAGAATGGTTGGGGAAAACTGATAGTGAATTCTTGACAGATCCACAAGAGGCGCGGCGGGTAATGGAAAACGATCAAATGGTTTTGAAGACTCTACAACCCTTAAGGGTGATTGAAGAGGTAAAGTTACCTAATAATCAGCCGTGCTACTGGCTATCGTTTAAGTTTCCATTTACTGATTATGCAACGGGCGATCGCCGTATCGGTGGGATCAGTATCGATATTACACAATCCATAGAAGCACAGCGATCGCTCACTGACCTAAATCGGCAGCTAGAAGAAAAAGCACTGGAATTAGAGGCAAAAAAACGAGAACTTATATATCTCTCAGATATGGCGGATATGCTTTATTGCTGCGAGTCTGAAGATGAGGTATATAAAGTGGTCGCTTTAACCTGTTCTAAGCTGTTTCCTAATACGAGTGGTTATATCTATACAATTGCTAATTCCAAGAATTATGTTCAACGGAATACTTTTTGGGGAGATGAAAGAAGCAGTAAAGAAATCTTCTCACTATCTGAGTGTTGGGCATTGCGGAGAGGGAAATTCAACCTTTTATCGCCTCATAATTCAGGACTGATGTGCAGCCACTTAATCCACCCTGTTAGCGGCGCACATTTATGTGTTCCGTTGTTTAGACAAGGCGAATTAGTTGGGATTTTGCACATCTATGCGCTTGAAAAAATCAGTCTAGAAGATCAACAAATTACTGAGATTCTTGCTAGAACATTGGGCTTTGCACTGAATAATCTCATGATCAAACAACGTCTAACCCATGAGAACTTGCGGGATGGAATGACCCAACTATTCAATCAAAGATATATGCAAACCATCACAGAACAAAGGCTAGCGGAAGCTGAACGGTTGGGACAACCTGTTAGTGTTATTTTCCTTGATATCGATAACTTCAAATCTTACAACTCGCGTTATGGGCATCTGACTGCCAACGTTGTTCTCCAGGGATTAGCAAAACTGCTGTTAAAATCTATTCGCTCCTTTGACATTGCTTGCAGATGGGGTGGTGAAGAATTTGTGGTTGTGATGCCCAATATGTCACTGGAAACACTCAGGAAGCGAGCAGAAGAACTAAGGGTAGATGTTGAACAAATGCAATTGAAGGACGGTAATCAGATCTTAGAAGGCATTACCGCTTCTTTTGGAATAGCTGTATCAGAACCAGGGATTACGGTTAAGGATTTTCTGAATCGGGCAAATCAAGCGATGCTTGAGGCAAAGCGAACAGGGAAGAATCGCGTTAGGGAGTATATAAGTACCCGTAATTAATTCATAATTCATAACACCGCAAGTGGTGAAATAGAATGTAGAGACGTAGCACTGCTACGTCTCTACACGGGTTCTAGTACCGTATAATAAGCAACTCCCTGAAGATGTGGGAGTTGTCATTTGGTATTCGACTATTTTCTCAAAACATGATTCAGAATGGAGCGATGCCTGGGTTGGGCTGCGCCTACGCCAAACAAATGGTAGCCAAAATAGCAGCGATGACATAGAATACTCCGACCACTTGCAATTCTGACCAGCCAGTGAGTTCTAAATGATGGTGTAAGGGTGCCATTTTGAAGAGGCGTTTGCCTTTGCCATCAGGCCCCTTGGTGGCTTTGTAATAACTTACCTGTGCCATCACGGAAAGAGTTTCTACGAAAAAGATACCACTGAGAATGAACAGAGGTACTAAGGTGTTTGTCAATAGGGCTACAGCCGCTAAAGCTCCTCCCAGTGCTAAAGAACCGGTATCTCCCATGAAAACGCGGGCTGGGTTACGATTATGGGCTAAGAAACCTAAGCAGCCACCACTTAAAGCAGCACAGAAAACCATCAACCCTGGTGCTGTAGGTGCGATCAAGACACCTAATGCCAAAAGTGCGATCGCTACTGTTCCTGCTGCCAAGCCATCAATACCATCTGTTAAATTAGTCGCATTACTTTCTGCAACTAGCACAAAACCTGCTAAGGGCCAAAATAGGAATCCTAATGGTAGTGTGAAGCTGACCCAAGGCAAAGCAATATTTGTAATATTAGAAGGTTGATTAAACATCAGCCATACACAAAACACAGCCGCAAAACTCACCTGCAAAGCTAGTTTTGTGCGGGGAGATATACCTTTATTTGATTTCCGGCGCAGAATTTGCCAATCGTCGAGCCAGCCAATCAATCCGTAGCTGATTGTCAATGTCGAAACTGCAAGTACATCTTTAGCAAAGTTAGACAATATGCAGGCAAGCAGCACAGATACAGGTATAAAAAATATACCGCCCATTGTTGGGGTGCCTGCCTTTTTTAAATGGGCTTGGGGGCCATCTTCGCGAATTATTTGTCCTGTTTTCAGTGCTTGAAGTAGGGGTATTACCCAATAGCCCACGGCACCTGAACCCAGGGCAGACAATAATAGTGGCAGAGTTAGTGACATACTGTGCCACGGTAGCCGATTGGCCATTGAATCCAATAAAAATGCTGTTGCACCTAGCCCTACGGCTAATAAAGAGGCTAGAGCGATTCCAGAAATATTTAATCCTTGCTCAGGAGATAATTTAGCGTCCACAGAAGTTTCCCTTCACTCCACACTTGTAAAACTGAATACCAGGAACTAAGGATACTATCAATTCCCTAGCCTGAAAAGGTTAATCGTCAGCGATTCCCATATCATCATCATCATCGAGGTCGTAGCCAATTCCATCTTCTACACCCATTAAAGAGTCTATTCCTTCTTCGTCATCTTGAAAATCCGGTTCGTGAACGTCACGCGCTATGATCCGACCGTTGTTTTGCAACCAGTCCAACAAAGAAGACTCTGGTTTTAAGGGGATGACATCGGCTCGTTGGTTACGGGGTTCTTCACGTAATGGAGAGTTCAACATATCGAGTGAGGACAAGAAAAGGTTTACGTAAGTTGACATTTAGAGTCTATCACTTGACACGGATTTATTTAGTTATCTTTTCAACCCTTTAGTTGAGAAATCCGTATTCAGATAGAAATTTTTTATTTAATAGGCATAAGGCTTTGGTCAAGGGATTATTAGTAATTTTTCTGGCTCTACACATAGGTGATGAATATCTTGTTTATGCTGATGGAAAGTGAGTGATTTTTGAGGTGACAGGCGATGATGGCAAAAGCGGCTCTTATCGATGCGATCGCTGGTACAAACCGAGGTTTACTGGCGACGGAAGCACAGAAACAGGTTATCTTAGCAGCGATCGCCAATTTAGAAGACTTTAATCCTACACCCCGTCCGGTGGAAGCTAGTAATTTGCTAGATGGTAATTGGCGATTACTATACACCACCAGCAAGGCTCTTTTAAACTTAGATCGTCTACCTTTGTGCAAACTGGGTCAAATCCATCAGTGTATCCGGGTAGAGACTACCAGTGTTTACAACATAGCTGAGATTTATGGCTTACCTTATCTAGAAGGATTAGTTAGCGTTGCTGCTAAATTTGAGCCAGTTTCAGATCGGCGTGTCCAAGTGAAATTTGAGCGGTCTATTATCGGCTTACAACGTTTAATAGAATACAATTCTCCGGTAACTTTTATCCAACAAATTGAAGCAGGTAGAAAATTTCCGGCCATTGATTTTGCCATAAATAGTGATAATCAGCAAGGCTGGTTAGATATCACTTATATAGATAGCGATCTGCGGATCAGCAGGGGTAACGAGGGAAGTGTGTTTGTGTTAACTAAAACATAACTTTGTACAAAATAACTGTTTCCGAACGAAGGTACGCTATAACGTGTGCCTTGTCAAGTAGGCTCTAATAAATCAGCAATTTGGGGGGATGGGGGAGATGGGGGGGATGGGGGGGATGGGGGAGATGGGGGAGATGGGGGGGATGGGGGGGATGGGGGAGATGGGGGAGATGGGGGAGATGGGGGAGACTATTAAAAGACCAATGCTCCATGCTCAATCCCCAATGCTCAATTCAGACAAATAACTTAACAAAGACTCTTGCTGTGACCTTGAGGTTGTAGAGTGAAATCAATTAGCCCTCTAGATTGGCAATTGATAACTAAAAGGGAAAATAATCATGGTTCAACGTGGTTCTAAAGTACGTATTCTCCGCCCTGAATCCTACTGGTTTCAGGATCTTGGAACTGTGGCTTCCATAGACCAAAGCGGTATCAAATACCCAGTAATTGTCCGCTTTGAAAAGGTAAATTACTCTGGTATCAATACCAACAACTTTGCTCAAGATGAATTAGTAGAGGTTGAAGCACCAAAGGCTAAAGCACCTAAAAAATAGCAGCAAAGCGACAAGGGGCTTGTTTGATGCGATGATGAAGGGTAGTCTGAAGTCTGAAGTCTGAAGTCTGAAAATTTCAGTTCATTCATTCTTTACCCTAGACTACCCGAATCTGCAAGAAGTCGCCCTGCGGGTATTTACCAAGAAATTGGGTTTAAAGCCCCGTCATAAAGGAAAAGATTTATAGGGGCTAGACGACTCAGAATTTTGGAACAAATTGTTTCAAGTAAAACAGGACTTGCACGGCAGTTGCAACAAGAGTGGCATAGCCGCCCAACGCACTGCCTCAGCAATGCAACTACCGAGGGGCACTCGGAAAGTTAACGCTTGGGGAGAATCCCACCTCTGGTCTGGATGACGCAAGGACTCTAGATTAAGTGGTTTCGTTGAACCAAGAATCCCCGTCGATTTATCGCGGGGAGTGTCAAGCTTTCTGTTAGGTAGCAATACAAGCCACCTACGAGTGTGTAAGTTTCTACGCCATCTTTTCTTTCTTGATCCCTCAAATATATCAAAATTGCCTGCTTAATCAGCTTGAATGCCTGAACTGCCTGAAGTTGAAACAGTCCGAAAGGGTCTAAATCAATTGACCCTCAACCAAGAAATCACGGGGGGAGATGTCTTGCTTGATCGCACCATCGCCTACCCGTTTTCTGTTAGTGAGTTTTTTGATGGCATTAAAAAGAATGCGATCGCCACTTGGCATCGTCGCGGTAAATATCTCCTAGCCGAACTCACCCCCTCATCCCCCTCATCCCCCTCATCCCCCTCATCCCCCTCATCCCCCTCATCCCCCTCATCCCCCTCCTCAACCAATTGGCTAGGGGTTCATTTGCGAATGACGGGTCAACTACTATGGCTGCATCGAGATGAACCATTACATAAGCACACGCGGGTTAGGTTATTCTTTGAGGAACACCGGGAATTACGCTTTGTAGATCAGCGTACCTTCGGTAAAATGTGGTGGGTTCCGCCTGGTGTTGCTGTAGAAAGTATTATGACTGGTTTGGCAAAACTGGCAGCAGACCCATTTTCACCCGAATTTACTGTTGAGTATCTAGCTCTTAAACTCCAAAACCGCCGCCGTCCAATTAAGACTGCGCTACTAGATCAATCAGTGGTGGCAGGATTAGGTAACATTTATGCAGATGAAGCATTGTTTAAGAGTGGAATTTTATCTGAAACCTTGTGTATCGATTTGCAGCTAAAGGAAATTGAGCGTTTGCGATCTGCCATAATTCAAGTGCTAGAAACCAGCATTGAAGCTGGTGGTACGACTTTTAGTAATTTCTTAAATGTTAAGGGTACCAACGGCAACTATGGTGGTGTAGCGTGGGTTTATAACCGGGCTGGAGAACCCTGTCGAGTTTGTGGTACAACAATTCAACGGATTAGGTTAGCTGGGCGGTCTAGTCACTTTTGCTCCCAGTGTCAAAGGCTAGGGGGAGTTGGGAGTTAGGAGTTGGGAGTTAGGAGTTGGGAGTTTTTACTTCTAACTTAGAACTCTTTTAAAATGCAGATGAAAGAAGTTACAAATTTGAGAGGGGAATTTATGGCAGTCAAAAAAGGAGATATGGTTCGCGCTGTGCGCGAGAAACTAGAAAACAGTCTGGAGGCCAAAGCCAGTGATACTCGCTTTCCTTCTTATTTGTTTGAAACCAAGGGCGAAATTGTAGATGTGAAAGGAGATTACGCCCTGATTAAGTTTGGGAAAGTGCCAACACCTAATATTTGGTTACGTGTGGATCAACTCGAAGAGTTTAAATAAGTTATCATGCCCGGGTAATTAGTTAAGTATTTCTTTCTTCTCTCTGTGTCCTCTGCGCCTCTGCGGTTCCTTAAAAGATATGACAAACGCCTGTCTGCTGATTAGCAAACAGGCGTGTCTTCGATTACAAAGTTTGGTTGAGACTCGGTTAAATCTTAGCAGTAGAATCAACTGAGAGTTGAGACTGACTAACCAAATCTAACTTTGGCAAAAGCAGTAGATTTTTTGCTTTTACACTACTGTTGATTGTTGCCTGCAAAATTGGCGTATTGGAAATAGAATTGTTAGCCAATGTAAACAATGGATTTGACAAAATCCCTGCGATGGAAGTGGCAATTAATGTTACCACCAATCCAACTTGCAAAGGTCTCAGCCCAGGCAAATCCCAACGGACTTGGGGATAATTCTTCACAGCGTCGGACATTTCATGGGGTTCTTTGACTACCATCATCTTAACTACGCGAATGTAGTAGTAGATGGAGACAACGCTGGTAACTAAGCCCAGCAAAACTAACCAATAAAGTCCTGCTTGCCAACCAGCCCAGAATAAGTAAATCTTGCCGAAAAACCCAGCTAATGGTGGAATACCACCCAAGGAAAGCAGGGAGATACTCAACCCCAATGTTAGGAGTGGATCTTTTTGATACAAGCCAGAGTATTCGGCAATCTGGTCGGTTCCTGTCCGCAGTGAGAACAGAATGATGCAGGTAAAGCCGCACAGGTTCATGAATAGGTAAACCAGTAGATAAAATATCATACTGGCATACCCTGCCTGTGTACCAGCAATCAAGCCAATCATCACAAACCCAGCTTGGGCAATGGATGAATAAGCTAGCATCCGTTTCATGCTGGTTTGAGCTAGGGCGACTACGTTACCCAAGATCATACTCAGAACGGCCAGGGCAGTGAAGACAAACCTCCATTCCTCAGCAACAAGAGGGAAGGCTGTTGTCAGCAAGCGGATGGCTAGGGCAAAACCCGCCGCTTTGGAACCGACTGATAAAAAGGCGATGACTGGGGTGGGAGCGCCTTCGTAAACGTCTGGTGTCCACTGGTGGAAGGGTGCAGCAGATATTTTGAAGCCAATACCTGCGATCGCAAAAACTAATGCAATCACTAAACCTAAAGATTGTCCGACTTTCGCTGTGGCAATACCATTAGCGATCGCACTTAGTTCAGTTTGTCCTCCAGATAGTCCATACAGCAGTGATACACCGTACAGAAATATTGCTGTGCTGGAAGCTCCAATTAACAAGTATTTCAGCGCCGCTTCATTGGAGCGAGGGTCACGCTTGGTATAACCTGTCAACAAATAAGAGGAGATACTCAGGGTTTCTAGGGAGATGAAAATCATCACCAACTCACTAGCCCCGGATAAAAACATCCCTCCTAAAGTAGCACTCAGCAAAATAGCGATGAATTCGGCTAAAGCGGTGCCACTCTGCTCAACGTAGCGAATTGACATCAGTATAGTGGCGATCGCAGACAAGGCAATAATACCGCGAAAGACAATACTCAGGTCATCACCGTTAAAGCCACCGGTAAAAGAGATGGGATTAGGAGAGTCCCATTGAAAATATAGGGCGATAATCGAAGCAAATAAACCTGCGATCGCTAGATATCCAATCCAGCGTGCGGATGTACGCCCCAAAATCAAATCAACAATCAAAACCCCCAAGAGGGTGAGAATAACAATCCCCTCTGGTAAAATCGTTCCAGCGTTTAGCTGGGATGCAATATTAGCAAAATCCATGAGATGTATAGGTTTTGGCGATTAGACATTAAGGCTAACTCTGTTCACTCTAGCAAGTTTTCTAATCCCCGGACTAGCTCTTTTAACAAGAGCTTAACAGCTTGGGTACAGGTGGCGATCGGCTACGGCACGCTAGGCAATCGCACCAATTTCACTGGCTTAGGACTTACGCAACTGGCATATTATTTGGAGTTTGTAGTGAACGCGAGTGCGTCTCGTTGGCGTGGTCACTGAGTTTACGGTGAGCATCTCGACTTTGCTCGTTGGCGTAGCCTAAGAAGAGATGG
>NZ_JAIVFV010000222.1 GCF_020829445.1 Nostoc sp. CHAB 5836 | reverse complement strand
CCTTCCCGCAGGGTAGGGGCGCAAAGGGAAGCGCATAGGCGCAACTCTTGGAGACGCACTCGCGTTCGCCTTCCCGTAGGGTAGGAACGCAAAGAGAATTCGCTACGAATTTATGAAATATTGTACTTAGCCAGTAAAACAAGTATGCAGCAAAATATTAGTGATTGTTTATACTTAAAAATATATGTTAGAACAAAAGCGTTGCTATTACGTAATAGTGCTGAAACAAAATGTAGCTTATATTGGGAAAATGCACCTAGTATATGCTGGGGAAGAATTAAACAATAATGTTATCCAAACTTCAGCCCGTCAAATCTGTTAATCGCTTAGTTGGCAAGGTTTATGCCAAGATGCCCCTGAGCTATATCCTGATTGTGCCCTTTATATTGCAAATTTGTGGGGCTGTGGGACTTGTAGGTTATCTTTCGTATCAAAACGGCCAAAAAGCGGTAAATGAGCTTGCTACTCAATTACAAAAAGAAATCTGCGATCGCATTGAACAACACCTTGATAGGTATTTAACGACCCCAAAGCAAATCAATCAAATCAATTTAAATGCGATTGAGCTAGGTTTGCTCGACCTTTCGGACTTTAAAACCACCGGAAATTACTTTTGGAAACAAATGCAGGTTTTCAATGTTGGCTACAACAGCTTTGCCAATCCGAAAGGTGAATTTATCGGTGTGGAACGTTTAGATAATGGCAAGCTGTTGATTAATGAAGTTAGCGAAAAGCATGGTATAGGCAAACTTGATGTTTACACTACAGACAACCAAGGAAATCGCCGCCATTTGCAGGAAGTCAAAAATTACGATCCTCGCGTAGAAGCTTGGTATACAGATCCGGTTAAGATTGGCAAACCAGTTTGGAGTCAAATTTATCAATGGGAAGATAAACCAGAGATTTTATCCATATCTTCCAGCTATCCTGTTTACGATCAAAATCGCAAATTTGTTGGGGTAATTAGTGTTGATTTGCTCTTGTCACAAATTGGCAATTTTTTAGTCAACTTAAAGGTCAAAGAGTCGGGTAACACTTTTATTTTAGAACGTTCTGGGTTAATAGTAGCTTCTTCTACTAGTGAACCACCGTATAGGATCATTAATGGTAAAGGAAAACGTCTATCAGCATTAGATAGTCAAAATCCTTTAATTAGACTCACAACACAGTCCTTGATTAAAAGGTTTGGCAGTCTTAAGCTTGTTGTGGATAAGCAACAGCTAAGTTTTACCGCCGATGGAATGCGTTATTTTGTGCAGGTAAAAAGCTGGAAGGACGAACTGGGTTTAGATTGGCTAATTGTGGCGGTGATTCCCGAAGACGAATTTATGGACGAAATTAACGCCAACAACCGCATCACTATTTTGCTGTGTATAGTTGCTTTTTTAGTAGCTACAAGAATTGGGATTTTGACTGCTCGCTGGGTAATTAAACCGATTTTACAATTAAACACATCAGCGAAAAAAATTGCTCTAGGCGAATGGGAGCAAACACCAGAAATTCAGCGTTCTGATGAGCTGGGGGAATTGGCCAAGTCATTTGAAACTATGGCAAAGCAACTCCAAGTATCCTTTAGTACTTTAGAAGCAAAGAATGTTCAGATGCAAGTCTTAAATGAGGCACTATCTCACAGTCATAGTCAGCTGACTCAATTTTTAGAAGCCATGCCAGTAGGTGTATTCATCATCGATGCTGAAGGTGAACCTTATTATACAAATCAAATTGGGCAGCAAATTCTTGGTCAAGGAGCGATTGCAGAAGTTAGCACCGAAAAATTGTCAGAGGTATATCATGCTTACCTTGCGGAGACAGATCAATTTTACCCCAGCGATCGCCTGCCGATTTTCAGAGCATTGCAAGGGGAAAGTCTCAGGGTTGATGATATGGAAATTCGTTGTGGTGACAAGATTACTCCCATTGAAGTTTTAGGAAAGCCAATTTATGATGAATTGGGAAATTTTGCTTTTGCGATCGCCACATTTTTTGATATTACCCAACGCAAACAAGCAGAAAAGTTATTAGCAAAATACAATCGTACCTTAGAGGCTCAAGTAAAAAAACGTACTGAAGAGTTTCAGCAAGTTATTGAGCAACTACAAACCACCCAAGAAGAACTGATTCAATCGCAAAAAATCGCTGCACAGGAGCAACAAGCAGCCGTTCGGGAAGCAGCGCGAAGCGCCGCCGCCAACCTCGCTAAAAGCGAATTCCTGGCTAACATGAGCCACGAACTGCGTACCCCACTCAATGCTATTCTCGGTTTCACCCAACTCATGAGCCGAGATTATTCGCTATCTGGCCAACATCAAGAAAACTTGGCAATTATTAATCGTGCTGGCGAACATCTACTCAACTTAATTAACGACATTCTAGAAATGTCTAAAATCGAAGCTGGCAAAATCGCATTAAATCGCAGTAGTTTTGACTTAATTGATCTGTTAAAGAACTTAGAAGAGATGTTGCACTTGCGTGCTGCATCTAAAAATTTAGAATTAGTGTTTGAATATGCACAAGATATTCCTAAATATATAGAAACGGACGAAAATAAACTCTGTCAAGTCTTGCTCAACCTCTTGGGAAATGCCATCAAATTTACTGTTACGGGGAGGGTGACACTACGAGTGAAATGGGAGCAGGGCGAGCAAAATCCCCCTCATCTCTTCTTCGAGGTACAAGACACTGGCTGTGGTATAGCCCCACAAGAAATTGACTTGCTGTTTGAGGCTTTTGAGCAAACTGAAATCGGCAGAAAATCGCAACAAGGTACGGGACTGGGTTTGGCCATTAGCCGCAAATACGTGCAATTGATGGGAGGAGATATTACTGTCAGCAGTATGCCTGGTGTTGGTAGTACATTTGCTTTTGATGTTCAGATTGCTCTAACTTGTCCCACAAAAATCTCGACAAACCAAATTAAATCGAAAATTATAGCTTTAGCACCTACTGAAAAAGCATACCGGATCTTAGTAGTTGACGACTGTAAAGAAAGCCGTTTGTTGCTAGTGAAAATTCTCACATCTCTCGGCTTTGAAGTCAAGGAAGCTACAGATGGTACTGAAGCGATCGCTAATTGGAAATCTTGGCAACCACACTTGATTTTTATGGATATGCGAATGCCAATTATGGACGGTTACGAAGCGACAAAAATGATTAAAGCTAAACAAATAGAGCATGGGGAAGCCCGTATGTTGCAGAGGTTCCCTAAGTTGTACTCCGTAGGAGAAGAAACTGCTGTCATGGGGGCTGGTGTCAATGGTGCATCCCTTTTGCCAACACCAACAGTCCTGGCTTCCTCTAGCGACTTCTCTGGAGTAACGTCGGATTGCTCCAATACACACACCCTCATTATTGCTTTAACTGCTAGCGCCTTTGAGGAAGAACGCCAGAAAATTTTGTCCATTGGCTGCGATGATTTTATTCGCAAGCCATTCACACAGGAAGTATTATTGGAAAAACTGAGCCAACACCTGGGTGTAAAGTATGCAAACCAAGTAGAAACCAGAAATACAACAGTTATCGATCAACCTCCACAGATGTTTGTTAATGTTGCCGAACTCCTGAGCAATTTATCACAAATGTCACCTGAGTTGCTCCAACAGATACATTATGCCGCAGCCAGCTGTAGTGATGAACTTATTTTAGAGTTACTTAAGCAAATTCCATCAGATAATGGTGAAGTTTTCCAACTTCTTAGGGATTTAGCAAATAACTACCAGTTTGAGAAAATTATGGAATTGACTAGAACAAATATAGAGTAAACTACCCACCACTGAACGGAGTACCGTTTCAGTGGGGGCGATTAATTGCCCAGAGTTTACCCGACTAAGTACCTTGAGTACTACGATTTTTAGGTCATCTCACCTACAAATACGAAGCCAGTTTGTAGCTCTGAGGTCAACGATTAAACAAGCATATTGGGTTGAAGCTAGTGTTGTTGGCGTAAAAAGCCTTTAAATCATTGTCCAGGCTAACTTTACCCGAAAGGAGGGACTTCATGTCCAAAGTATTCGTTATCGACCAAAATAAACGACCATTAGACCCAATCCATTCAGCACAGGCGAGGCAGTTATTACGAAACAAAAAAGCAGCCGTTTTTAGACGTTTCCCGTTCACGATCATTCTGAAAGAATCACGCTCTGACGCACCAGTTCAAGCACTAAGATTAAAGATTGACCCTGGTGCAAAAAACACAGGAATTGCATTAGTCAACGATTCTACAGGCGAAGTTGTCTTCGTTGCTGAGTTGAAACATAGAGGATTTGCAATTAGAGATGCTTTAACTTCCAGAAGGCAGCTTCGCAGAAGTAGAAGAAATCGCAAAACTAGATATCGTCAACCACGATTCTTAAATAGAACACGTCCACAAGGGTGGCTCGCTCCTAGCTTGCAAAGTCGGGTTGACAATATCAAAGCTTGGGTTGATAAGTTACGCCGATTTGCACGAATTGAGGCTATTAGTCAAGAACTAGTACGCTTTGATATGCAGTTGATGCGGAATCCAGATATCCAAGGGGAAGAGTATCAACAAGGTACTCTTTATGGTTATGAAACGCGAGAATATTTACTAGAGAAATGGAGTAGACAATGTGCCTACTGCCAAGTATTGGATGTTCCTCTTCAGGTCGAACACATTCACCCAAGAGCTAAAGGTGGTAGCAATTCCATCACAAATCTCGCATTAAGTTGCGAAAAATGTAACACCAAAAAAGGAACCAAGGATATCAAAGATTTCCTGAAAAAAGACTTGGCTAAAATCACAAAAATTTTGGCACAAGCTAAAAGACCATTAGCTGATGCAGCCGCAGTAAATACAACTCGGTGGGCGTTATTCAGAGTTTTAAAGTTAACTGGATTACCTATAGAAACAGGCTCAGGAGGTTTAACCAAATTTAATCGCAGTCAACAGAAGCTAGAAAAGACTCACTGGTTAGATGCGGCTTGTGTCGGCAAATCAACTCCAACACTCAACATTAAAGACATTAAACCATTGTTGATTACAGCTAACGGTCACGGGTCTAGGCAATCATGCAGAACCGATAAGTTCGGTTTTCCAAATCGACACGTACCTAGAAAGAAAATACATTTTGGTTTCCAAACTGGCGACATTGTTAGAGCAATTGTTACTACTGGTAAAAAGATTGGTAATTATGCTGGAAAAGTGACTATTCGTTCATCAGGTAGTTTCAATATTTCAACTAAGAACGGATTGATTCAAGGAATATCTCACAAATTTTGTAAGCGTATTCATGCAAAAGACGGTTATTCCTATGCAATTTAAATCCAATAAATTGGGAATTACTCAACTGTTCCTCTCATTGTTTTCGCATTCGCTCAAAGGCATTCAAGGAACGTTTCGTAATTCCCCCTCCATTCCTCTCACCACCAATCTGGGTACAGATTTGGTGGGAGTCTCCTGGAGGGTTAGATGAATTACGAATATTTAGACCCTAATAAAAAAGATATTTTGATCATTGACGATATGGCAGATAACCTGCGGGTTTTATCCTCCATATTGACAAGGGAAGGGTATAAAGTTCGTAAAGCCTTAAACTGGCAAATGGCACTGACAGCAACTCAAACCCTATTACCGGATTTGATTCTACTCGATATTATGATGCCAGAAGTAGATGGCTATGAAATTTGTCAGACCTTTAAAGCTTGGGAGCTAACAGCCGATATTCCGGTGATTTTTATTAGTGCCTTAGATGATGTTTTTGACAAAGTTAAAGCTTTTAAAGTAGGTGGTGTAGACTACATTACCAAACCTTTTGAGTTTCAAGAAGTTTTAGTGCGTGTGCAAAATCAACTGGCATTGAGGTCAGCGCAATTAGAAATATTGAAGCTAAATGTGGAACTAGAACATCGGGTAAAACAGCGAACTGGGGAGCTGGAAAAAGCTCTACAAAAACTTCAACAAGAAATCAATTACCGCCAGAAATTGCAAAGTCAACTGCTAGATATAGCACTCCATGATTCCCTGACTGGATTACCAAACCGAGTTTTGTTTATCAGGCGACTAGAAAATGCTCTCAATCAGGCGAAGCAAGAATGTAGTTATCAGTTTGCCGTACTTTTTTTGGACTGCGATCGCTTCAAAGTTGTCAATGACTCTCTTGGTCATTCAGTGGGAGATGAATTGCTGATCGCCATCGCTCACCGCCTGCAAGCTTGTCTGATGCCTATTGATACTCTAGCACGATTGGGCGGGGACGAATTTGGAATTCTCCTGGGAAATATTACAGATATCAATATAGCAATCCAAGTTGCGGAACGGATTATACAACAGCTATCACTTGCCTTTAAACTATCAAGATATGAAGTATTTATGAATGTCAGTATTGGGATTACTTGGGGCAATAAAGATTACGATCGCCCTGAGTATTTACTGCGTGATGCTGATACGGCAATGTATCGGGCTAAGGCTCAAGGAAGAGCCAAATATCACGTTTTCAATCCGGCGATGCATCAGGAAGCTATTCAGCTTTTAGAATTAGAAAATGACCTGCGAAGGGCTGTTGAAAGGCAAGAGTTCCTCGTTTATTATCAGCCAATTGTTTCCCTGACTACAGGCAGAATTTCTGGATTTGAAGCCTTGGTGCGCTGGCGACATCCGATTCGCGGTCTGGTTTCTCCCACAGAATTTATTCCTGTAGCTGAAGAAACAGGTTTGATTAATGCCATCAATACTTGGGTATTACAGTCAGCTTGTCATCAACTAAGCATCTGGCAACATTATCGAGTGATACCAGAACCTCTAACTATTAGCGTCAATTTGAGTGTGAGATTATTTACACAATCTAATTTTGTCGAACAAATTGATCGAATAATTTATGAAAGTAAAATTAACCCGATATACTTACAATTAGAAATTACAGAAAGTGTAATTATGGAAAATACTGATGCCATAAGAATAATTCTTCAACAACTAAGGCAGCGAGAAATCAAGTTGATTATGGATGACTTTGGTACAGGATATTCGTCTTTGAGTTACCTACACAGCTTTCCTTTTAATGCAATCAAAATTGATAAATCTTTCGTACAACGTATGCATGATAACAAAGAGAGTATGGGATTAGTACCAGCAATGATTGGCATTGCTAACTCAATGGGGATGAGTGCGATCGCTGAAGGTGTCGAAACCCCAGAACAGTTAGCCCTGTTGAGAAGTTTAAACTGTAATTTTGCTCAAGGATATCTATTTTCTAAACCCATAGAACAACAATTGGTTCTTAAATTGCTTGCCACTAACCCTCAATGGTAGCTACCAAAATCATAATGCCTGTTAATCAAACTAACCATCATAAAATAAATATTTTGGTGGTCGATGATACCCCAGATAATTTGCGACTTTTATCGGCCATGTTGACTGCACAAGGTTTTGAAGTTCGCAAAGCCTTAAACGGTAAAATGGCATTAACTGCGTGTCAAATGGTTTTGCCCGATGTGATTTTGCTCGATATCAATATGCCAGGTATGGACGGCTATCAAGTTTGTCAACAACTGAAAGCTGATGATAAAACTAGTAAAATCCCAGTAATTTTTATTAGCGCCCTGGATGATGTTGTAGATAAAGTAAAAGCCTTTGATGTTGGTGGTGTAGATTATATTGCAAAACCTTTTCATGGGGCAGAGGTGGTGTTGCGAATTGAAAATCAGATTAATTTACGTTTACTCCAAGTTAAACTACAAGAAAAAAACTTTCTACTCCAACAGGCTCTTGACAAGTTGCAAGCCTCTCAAGTTCAACAAATTCAGAACGAAAAAATGGTGGCACTAGGACAGTTAGTGGCTGGGCTGGCTCATGAGATTAATAACCCGATCAGCTTTATTTATGGGAATCTCCAATATGCTGGTCAATATGTGCAAGACCTAGTAAATATAATTGAGGTTTATCAACAGGAATATCCCAAACCCACACCAAAAATTCAGCAAATGGCTAAAGATATAGACCTGAATTTTATGATTAAGGATCTGCAAAACCTAATAGGTGCAATGTATAGAGGATCTGATCGGATTCGGGAAATTGTATTGGCACTACAACACTTCTCTCGGCATGATGAAGCAGAAATGAAGCGAGTAAATATTCATGAAGACATCGAAAACACTTTGGTGATGTTACGACATCGGCTCAACGAAGTAGGCGACCGTCCAGCAATTGTTGTAGTGAAAGATTATGGTAACTTGCCCCTAGTCACTTGTTATGCAAGTGAATTAAACCAAGTGTTTATGCATTTGTTGAATAATGCCATTGATGCAATAGAAGAGAGAGTGGGGAATGGCAGGGGGTTTAGCATTGCTAAACCCGTACAGGGAGCCGGGAATCAATCTTCTACTCCCTACTCCCTACTTCCTACTCCCCAAATTCGCATTCACACAGAGGTGACAGACTTGAATATGGTCAAAATTGCGATCGCTGATAATGGTCTTGGGATCGAAGAGTCGTTACGATCGCGTTTATTTGATCCATTTTTTACGACAAAAGCTGTGGGCAAAGGTAGTGGGCTAGGATTATCCATTAGCCATCAAATTATCGTGCAAAAACACCGCGGAAATATTACCTGTAGCTCATCTGTTGGCAAAGGAGCAGAGTTTGCGATCGAAATTCCCATAGAGCAACCTGATATCTCATGGCAGTTTTCAAAACGTTGAAAGAATTTCTTCCCGACTCTCCAGTCCAAAAGCGCCCATGCTTCAGTCAGAAACCCCACGGCTAAAGCCGGGGGCTTGAAAAAAGCCCACATCTGACCAGCTTAAGTGTTAAACAAACACTACGTTTAAGGCAAGCGTTCAAGACCTACCAAAGGATGCGTAGCTAGTCCTTTGCTCTAGAACTTAAAAGTTAAACAGGTTTAATGGGTTAAGCCAGTGCTTTTGAGATAGTTACCGACCTTAAACATTAGCGAAGCTCACATTACCCGAAAGGAGGCACATAATGTGCAAAGTATTTGTTTTAGATACAGAACGCATACCACTAGATCCAATTCATTCCGCACAGGCGAGACTTTTATTGAGAAACAAAAAAGCAGCAGTATTTAGACGCTTTCCGTTCACCATTATCCTTTTTGAATCACGTCCTGATTCATCTACATCACCCCTAAGATTAAAGATTGACCCTGGTGCAAAAACAACTGGAATTGCATTAGTTAGCGATTCAAATGGAGAGGTTGTATTTGCAGCAGAATTAAAACACAGAGGTTTTGCAATTCATAATGCTTTAACTACAAGACGCCAACTAAGACGCAGTAGACGCGCTAGGAAAACTCGTTACAGAAAACCAAGGTTTTTCAATAGAACTCGTCCTCAAGGATGGCTACCACCTAGCTTACAAAGTCGGGTTGATAATATCAAAACGCTCGTTGATAAGCTACGTCGATTTGCACCAATTGAGGCTATTAGTCAAGAGCTAGTTCGCTTCGATATGCAGTTGATACGGAATCCAGACATCCAGGGAAAAGAGTACCAGCAAGGTACGCTTGCCGGATACGAAGTGCGGGAATATTTACTCGAAAAATGGGGTAGACAATGCGCTTATTGTGGCGTTAAGGATGTTCCTTTTCAGGTTGAACATATTCACCCACGAGCGAAAGGGGGCAGTAATTCCATCACAAACTTAACGCTAAGTTGCTCTAAATGTAATACCAAAAAATGGACAAAAGATATCAAAGATTTCCTGAAAAAAGAGCAAGCTTTATTAACAAAGATTTTGGTGCAAGCTAAAAGACCATTAGAGTCGGCAGCAGCAGTAAACACAACCAGATTCGTATTGCTAGAAATTTTAAAGTTAACTGGATTACCTATAGAAACAGGCTCAGGAGGTTTAACCAAATTTAATCGCAGTCAACAGAAGCTAGA
>NZ_JAIVFV010000221.1 GCF_020829445.1 Nostoc sp. CHAB 5836 | reverse complement strand
TTCCTGCTTCAACTCCAAAATTTCAACCTGTATCCAGCAGCACCTATTCAAACATTGCTGGGGCTATGAGCAGCTACATCGCCTCAATTCCTAGCAGTAAGCGCTACAGCAATAGTTACTACACTCTCAAGGACATTCGTCTCAAATTCGGTTCAGGCACTGGTAGTCTTGGTAAGTATCGGTATTACTTGCTGATTGATGGCCCAAGTTCAGCAACCGATGATGACCGGATTTTGGAGATGAAGCAGGAGGCTTCTAGCGCTGTGGCGATCGCAGTTCCATCTCTGCTGCCAACTTCAGTCTATGGAAATCATGAAGGAGCGAGAGTGACAATCGCCACCAAAGCAATGCTTTCTAATACTGACCCTTTAGTTGGCTACACTACGGTCAATAGCATCCCCTTTATGCTCCATGAAAAATCCCCTTACCAGGTGGACTTTGACTATACATTGCTAACTACTAAGTCAAAGTTCATGGATGCCATGGCCTATGCAGGGAAGGTCGTTGCCAAGAACCATGCCATCTCTGATAAAGACTACGAATTACGAATTATTCCTGAAAGCGTTGATAAAGAAGTGACTGATATCGTCAGCGGTAACAAGATTGCATTCAAGGATGAGATTGTTAACTTTGCTCTAGACTATGTAACTCAAGTCGAGTACGACTATGGGAGTTTCAAAGACGCTTACAACCGAGGGGTGACCAAATAATTACTAAGAGAGTAATTCGTAATTCGTAATTCGTAACGAAAGTCATAGCCCCTGAATTTAGTTATGGAGACAAATAAATTTATTCCTTATTTCAAGCCCCTAACTTCAGTTATGGGGTAATTACGAATTACGAATTATCAATTACGAATTATTTTGACACTCTACTAAGGAAAAAGAAAATAAAGGTATCTGTTTGGGGGGTAAGACTTCTTCCCCATCCTCCCACACTTCCCACACCCCTTGGATTTCTCACTTGTGAGAAATCCAGGATTTGCATCCTATTGCTCCCGGCTCCCGTCTTGGGTGTAGTGTTTCAGACAAAGGAGTAATTTTCCGACTCGCGGGTATTCGGTATAATTTAAAACTGGATTTCCCGCTTTTAGTGAGAGTTAACTGGATTCTAGGAACCATTGGTTCCCAACAGATAAGCTGCTCCCACTAACAGTAAACCAAAAAGTTTTTCCCCAAAGAGCGATCGCTAAAACGTTGGTAGTTTATAATACTAGTAAATACGGAATCCTCTAATATCATTGGCTGTAGGAACATTCTTTAATAATTTAGATATTTAGTATTATATAATACTTTAAAGCACGTAAGCTTGATTAGCGATCGCTCTTGGGGAAAAAACTTTTTGGTTTACTGCTCAATCACTGTTCATGCTTCTGGTTACAACGGCGTTCAGGATTTCAAATATACAAAGTAATCTCAAAAAGCGTTGTACTGCACAGAAAAATACACCCCGTTCTCCTGCCAGGTTCTTCCGTTTGAGTCCACCGACATCAAAGGAATTCCCCAATCAACACGAGCGTTAAAGTGATCGCCCCCGCGCCACTGCAACCCCAACCCCACAGAAGCCAGAATATTCGAGTCAGGATTCTGTGTACCCGCATTCCAGCCAATACCAAAATCTGCAAAAGGAATCATTTGCAACGTACCACCAGCGCGTAAAATTGGTACTTGCACTTCTGCAGAAGCAAACACTCCATTATCAGTCAGCAGGAAATCCTGACGATAGCCCCGTACACTTTCCTGTCCACCAACACCAAATTGTTCCAGTGGCACGAGTGATGTGGAGGTCAGCTGCGTATTCAGACGGAGTAATGCTAAGGTTTCAGGAGCCAGCAGGCGTACCCACTGGACAAGCCATTGCCATGAGAAAAAGCGGCTATCGGGGGACTCTTGGTTGATCGTGGCATCGAATGCTCCCAATCCCAAACTGAATTGCGATCGCAAAGCAAGGACTTGCCGATTATTACGATAAACCCATTCCTGAAAGAATCGCAGTGCTGATACTCTTGTCTCTCCATTCTCATCTGCACCCAAGGAGGGAAACGGTATTCTTTCAAAGTCAACATACGAAGCTTCGCTTTCTCTACGAGATGCAGTTAAGCCAAGAGCAAATTCTTGTGTAGAAGTTTGGATTACTGGCTGGCGGTATGTCAGTTCATAGTATCGAGCATCTGATTGAATATCTAAAATGTTGAAAGGGCGTTCAATCACATCGCTTTTATTTATACCATAGCTGAACAAGAGCGTTCCATTTCGGCGATTGAGAGGCAATGTGTAGCTGGTATCAAAGGAATTGCTACCGTCAGTATTGGTGTAGGCTATAGCTAAACTATCTCCCATTCCAAGTAGGTTGGCTTCATTTACCTGTAATCGGCGTCGGAAACTTCCTACTGCTGGCGATCGCCCATTATCCAAAACTATTTGTGTGCTAAAGGTCTTTGCTTCCTTAATATTTACTTTTAGCACATTTGTACCGGAATGCTGCCCAGTTGAAAGTTCAGCCGATACTGTTTCTATCAGAGGATTGAGTTGCAATACTTGCAGTGCCTCTAACAAGCGTTGCCGATTTACAGGACCTGATGTCCCTGCTTCTATACGGCTACGTATGTAATTTTGGTCAAGCCGACGCGTTCCATTTATCTGGATTTCTTCAAATTTACCTTCGACGACCTGAATTTTTACAACACCTGAACCCGGACGAATTTCTTGAGGTGGAATATATGCACCGGAAGTAATGTAACCCCTCTGAACATACAGGTCAGTGATTTTAGAGCGAACTTGATACAACTCAAGCAGTGAGATTGGTCGATTAGTAAATTCCGCAACGGCTTGGGCTAACTCTTGAGGACTAAAGACTGTACTGCCCACAACTTCAAACCGTTCAACTGTAATAGTTTGAGAAGCATTACTAGGAACTGATTCATCAGGTAGGGGAGTTAATTCAGATGGTGGAAGTAGTTCTGCTGGTGAGGGCAGTGGTTGTGGTGGTTGTGGTGGGGGGGATGGGGAAGGTAAGGGGGGTTGAATGTCCTGCGGCGGTGGGAGGCGTTGGGGTGGGAGAGAATTGCTATTTGGTAGCTGTGTGATATCTATAACCTGCGCGTAGACAGGTCTGGAAGTTATGCTGCTTAACAATACAATTATGCTCACATGCAACCAAGAAAATGTAAGCTTTTTGGGTAATTTATCGCTCATAATATTGAGGTAGGATTTTATAAATCTGCTTCTCTTGGATTTTTGTTACAGATGGTAAAGGCTTAAAATTTTTTTATACTTTTCCTGTCCTTTTGAGGTACACTCTTACGGAGTGAAGTACCTGCTAAATAAGGCTTTTTTGTACTTCATGCGAGTGAGAAACGCTATATTTATAGAATTCTCCAGATGAATATCATTATTCAATTCATCTAACAAAGGAAGGAAAGATATAAAAACTTCTAACCTTTAACTATCAAGCCTTTCAACAGAAAAACCCAACAAAGGCTCGGTTTCTTTAGTTTTAAATTTTTGATAAAAGTAAAGTACATCAATAACAATACCTGATAAGTCTAAAATCGGAATCATCTGTTTTTTAGTCAAATTTACTGCATCCAATTAATACGTATCATTTTCTGCTTTGTTCCTTTGAAAAATTTGTAACTGTAAATGCTAGGCTAAGTAATGTCCCAATGCTTATGTGGAACTCTCAAAAAGTAGTAATTTACTAGTTGCCCTGTATTTTTATTCTACTATGCTGGTATAATTCCTGAAGTTCTCGATTCATCAACAAAATGAATCGAGACATAATAGATTCTCAACTGCAAAACTCGGAAAAGTTTTGCCGTAATCATGTTGGAGACTGGCATGGAACCTAAAATGAATAAAACTTATAAAGATAGATAATCGCTCTTTTACAAGGGAATTTACTTAAAATTACCAAACCTTTTACATGCAATTTATAGCAAGTATATTGACATGAAAGATTTTGAACTGCTGGGTATAAATCACCTCGCCCTAGTTTGCAAAGACATAGCACAAACTCTAGATTTTTACAGCAACACCCTTGGACTTTCTTTGATCAAGGTTATCGAGATGCCAGGGGGCGGGAAGCACTTTTTTTTTGATATTGGAAATGGGGATGCTTTAGCTTTCTTCTGGTCACCGCGAACACCTGAAGGGATACCAGGCATATCCTCTGTACGACCAGATGGACTTAAAACAGGAAATATTGCCACTGCACATGGCTCTATGAACCATGTGGCATTTAATATTCCTTTGGAAAAGGTGGAAGATTATAGAACCAAGCTAGTTGGGAAGGGGGTTGAAGTGACGCCAATTTTGCATCATGCAGATGTCGCACCTGGTTATGTACCGGAACTAGACGAAAACACTTTCATTTCCTCATTTTATTTCTTCGATCCCAATGGGATATTACTAGAATTTGCTGCAAATGTGCGCCCATTGGGTGATCCTGCACGAGATCTCCAACATAAATTAATTTAATAGTGAATTGTTTATTAATTCTTCCTGCCCTTATAGCTATAGTTGAACTATAGCTATAACTCTCCAATATCAAAACCGGATATTTATAGCTGATTACTCATTTTTTATCAGTCTTTAAAAACATACTTATGTAGCAGAATGGAAAACAAACATTATATTTTCATACAATCCGTTCTAGTATCAACATTTATTTCTTGTTTAACTATCTTTCCATGTAAAGCTCAAATAATTGAAGACGGGACTTTACCCAACAACAGTATTATAAAACTGCAAGGAAACACCATAACTATTGAAGGAGGTACTCAAGCAGAGAACAACTTATTTCACAGCTTTCAAAGTTTTTCTGTCTCGACTGGCGGCATTGTTTTCTTTAACAATTCTACAAATATTCAAAACATTATTAGTCGGGTAACTGGTACATCAGCTTCTAATATCGATGGATTGATTCGTGCCAATGGCATAGCTAACCTATTTCTGATCAATCCAAATGGAATAGTTTTTGGTCAAAATGCACGGTTAGATATTGGTGGTTCTTTTTTAGCCAGCACAGCGAATAGCATTAAATTTGCTGATGGCTCCCAGTTCAGCGCTGTAAATCCCCCTAATCAGCCAATACTGACTATTAGTGTACCTAGTGGTTTGCAATTTGGGAGCAATCTTGGAGTGATTCACGTGCAGGGTACAGGTCGCATTATTCAAGATTCTGATTTTAGGATACCTCTCGATGCCAACAAGTTTTCTAATAGCTTACAAGTGAAACCCGACAAAACTTTAGCTTTGATAGGAGGAGATATATTATTAGAGGGAGGAATTCTCAGTACGAAGAATGGAAGAATCGAATTAGGAAGCATCGCCAAAGGAGATGCCAATATTAAGCAAGAAAATAATGGATGGTCATTTAACTATGACAAAACTTCAATTTTTGGAGATATAAAATTATCAAATAATGCCTTGGTTTATGTTAATAGCGTTAAAGGCGAAGGAAACACTATCAATATCCAGGGGCACGAGATAAGAATATTAAATGGCTCCTTGATTTTCAGCCAAAATCAAGGATCCAAGCAACACGGAGGGATTACTGTTAATGCCTCTAAGCTTTTAGAACTTAAAGATTCAACACAATTTAGTCTAAGTGCTATTTTTACTAGTAATTTTGGTAAGACACCAGGAGAAAATATTCAAATTAATGCAAATAAAATTAACATGGAAGGAGCACAAATAGCTACTACTACTTTTAGTGACGCTTCAAGCGGAAACATAGCGGTAAATAATGTTGATTATTTAAAAATTATTGGCTCTACTCCATCTCCTGTTAATCCTTTTGGATATGGTGGTATAAATACTTTTAGTTATATTAATCATGGATCTGGCGGAAATATTACTGGAAAAATAAAAACTTTAATATTAGATAATAGGGCAAATATTACCACAAATTCTAGCTCTTATGGAAGCGCAGGAGATGTGAAACTATCGACGGAAAACATCACTCTTAAAAATGGAGGTAGTTTAGGTTCTACAACTTTTAATATGGGAAAAGGTGGTAATGTTTTTGTAAATGCAAGTAATCAGATAGAAATAATAGGTGTATCGCCTTCCGTTGGTCCTAGCACAATTAAGGCTGCTACTTTTGGCAGCGGTGACGCTGGCATTTTAGAAATTAATACCCCAAGGTTATCTATTCGAGAAGGCGCAGGTGTATCTACGAGTACAGTCTCTTCTGGAAACGGTGGTAGTCTCACCATTAATGCTCCTGATTTTATAGAAGTTTCGGGCGTTGATTCAAATTCAAATAATCCTAGTTTTATAGATTCATCGGCAGCTATTTTAGACGAAAGTTTAAGGGTAAGATTCAGCAGAGTACCACCAAATCCCACTGGAGATGCAGGAAAGCTAACCCTTAAGACTGGAAGCTTAAATGTTAAAGACGACGCTCAAGTCAGCGTTGGGAACTATGGCTCTGGCAATGCAGGAAAACTTGAAATCATTGCTAAAGACATTAATATCAAAAACAACGGGAGTGTTAACGCAACCACTGCTATTGGTCAGGGGGGTGATATTGATATTGACTCAGAAAACTTGTTATTACGCAATAGCAGTATCTCCACAACTGCTGGGCAGCAAGGCACTAATGGCGATGGTGGCAACATAGCTATTGATACAAAAATCCTATTCTCCTTGGGCAACAGCAGTATAACAGCTAATGCTTTTACAGGAAAAGGCGGAAATATCCTCATTAATACCGACTGGTTCTTTTCTTCTCTTAATAGCCGATTTGAAGCCAGTTCACAATTTGGCATTAACGGACAAGTTGAGATCAACGGCTTTTACTTTTATCCTAACAGCATTAAAGCAGCCCCAGAAGCAATTCGTGAAATCCCTAAAATTGCATCACTTTGTCAAAGTCGGTCAGGTATAGGGATAAGTAAGTTTGTTGTTACTGGTATTGACAGTTTATTACCTAGTCCTAACGATTTGCCATCTAATAATCCTATTTGGCAAGACAATTTTACCTCAGTTCAGGTCAACAGTAGCTCAGAAGAACTAAAATCAATAGTTCAAGAAACTACACCAATCATAGAAGCGCAAGCTTTAATAAGCAAATCTGATGGGACAGTCGTCTTGACGGCAAAATCTGATCAAGTCACCGCCGATGCTGCGTTGTTTGCTAGTCTGTGTTCTGCTGAAAATAAGCCATCAAAAAATCAATAATATCAGAAATAACATAGAACGATGGTTAAACGTCGAAATTGGATCAAGTACTTATTTTTAAGCATTTTAGGGTTATCTACGGTTGAGAGTAAAGGATTTCTTACTCCTGCTTATGCTACGAAAAAAAAAGTACAAAAACACAATCAGGCGCAACTATTGAACCAAAGAGGAAAAAAGTATCTTGATGAAGGCCGAGCAGTAGAAGCGCTTCAAGATTGGAAAGAAGCCACAAAAATTTATCGTCAAATTCACTATGAAGAGGGCGTTACTGGCAGCTTAATTAACCAAAACCTTGCCCTACAAGCTCTAGGCTTAAATCGTCAGGCTTGCAGTATACTTTTACAAGCTTTAAATTTAGATACGGATGCTGAAATTTGCGCTATCTCGTTAGAGCAATCTGATGAATCTACAACAAAACTATTGACGGCAGCAATAGATCAGCAAAAGCTAATGCCTCTAAATCTTTTGGCATGGCATAACCTGGGAGATGTATTACGTACAATAGGTAAGCTAGATGAATCAAAGATGGTTTTAGAGAAAATACTTTCAACTGCTAAACAAATGTTTTCTGTTGAGACTAGCGGAATTATGCTTTCATTGGGTAATACTGAACAGTCTATTTACCAACAAGCACGTAATAAATATTATGAAATAGAGGAGCCAATTTTCAAAAAAGAATTTGTCATTTTGATTCAGCAAAAGGTGTTGAAGTCAATTGATATCTATCAACAAGTGTATAATACGCCAGAAGCTCCTCAAGTGACACAACTGCTAGCTCAAGTACACCAGTTGAGTTTATTATTAGATTTTGAAAAATGGTTAATAGCAGAGTCCAGCTTAAGTAATACACAATTAGCTAAGACTCGTACTAAAATTACTCAACAGATTCAGCCTTGCGTAAACTTAGTGCTGAAAAACTCTTCGGCATTTTCTCAATTGTCGGCTAGTCATTCTGTTTATACAAAACTGAAGTTCGCTAAGAGTTTGAATCAACTTCCAGACAAGCAATTGCATTCAGTAGCTATTGACTATGCATCATCTGCCTTGCAAACAGCTAAAATTACCAAAAACGAGCGTTTGGAGTCATACAGTCTCGGCACTTTGGGTAAATTAAAAGCAGGACAATCAGAAAAATATTTTGCAGAAGCCTTAAGCTTGGCACAATCAATTCATGCTTGGGATATTTCGTATCAATGGCAGCAGGAGTTAGGGAATTTATATAATAAACAGGGAAAGTTTAAAGAAGCTATTAAAGCTTATAGGGCAGCGATCAATAACTTAAGTCAGCTTCGTAATAGTCTCTTAGCAAGCAACGCAGATTTACAGTTCTCTTTTTCGGAAAAGGTAGAACCTGTTTATCGCGATTATATGCGATTGCTTCTAGCATCTCCTAATCCAAATCTTGAGCAAGTTATTCAAACAAATGAACGGCTGCAAATAGCAGAGTTAGAGAATTTTCTCAAGTGTGGCAAACTCGATCTTGTAGCTTTAAACGAGCTTAAAAACTTACCTAATAGCCCAGCAGTAATTCACATTGTTGATTTGGGTAGCCGTATAGAAATACTCGTTCAATCCCCTGATAAATCTCTTCATCGTCATTCTGTTGATTCAAAGCAAGTTAAAGAGCATATCGATAATCTATTAAAGAATTTACAAGATAAAAAACTTATTAATACTGATGAATCGGTGCTTCTTCGACCTTCTCAAGCACTCTATAGCTTGCTGATTGTACCTATCAAGAAATATTTGCCATTGTCAGGAACACTGGTATTCACTTTGGACAAATCTTTCCAAAGCTTGCCGATGGCTTTGCTGCATGATGGTAAAGATTATTTGTTCCAAAACTACAGTATTGCAGTTACTTTAGGGTCTAGAGTTCGCCAACCAAAAGCTTTATCTAAAGAACAGTTGAAAGTTCTCATTGCTGCACTCTCTAAAGTTAGTCCCAGCTTCAACGATCCAAACGCTCCTAAAGACTTGAAAGCGCTACCAGGAGTAGAACAAGAAGTAGCAGATATTAAAAAACAAACTACTTTTTCCACTACCTTACTAAATGAAAATTTTACTAGCCCTCGGCTTGAGAAAGAATTGAGTACGGTCAATTTTCCAATTGTTCATTTGACAACTCATGCTCAATTTAGTTCAGATCCTCATCGGACGGTAATCTTAGCCTATGAGAAGGCAATCAATGTATTAAAATTTGATAGATTATTAAGAAATAAAACTCAAGCTGATGTAGACGGGATTGAGTTATTAGTTTTAAGTGCCTGTCAAACCGCTAAGGGTAATAAAAGGTCAACATTAGGAATTGCTGGAGTAGCCGCACAAGCAGGAGCAAGAAGTACGTTAGCAACATTATGGCTAGTAGATACTGATTCTACGACTCAGCTTATGAGCGAATTTTACAAAGAACTGAGAAAGGGTGTACCTAAAGCAGAGGCACTGCGTCAAGCACAATTGAGTTTATTGTCAAATCCTGATTACACTCATCCTTACTACTGGGCGGCTTTTGTTCTAGTCGGAAGCTGGCTCTGAACTACTTTGGGACAACTTACTTATTGGACTTTGGACAAAAAAGAAGTGTTCGCGTTTGATTTACGCGAACTTACAATCTACGCATCATAAATTACCCCAGTTATTTTTCAAACTGAGTCCAACTGAGTTAAACGCCTAAAGCCTAAG
>NZ_JAIVFV010000220.1 GCF_020829445.1 Nostoc sp. CHAB 5836 | reverse complement strand
CTAAAATGGTTAATTTTTTTGGTAATTGATGCCCGAATAATGCACCCATCCCCTCTAGCACAACTTTCAGCACTTCTACTTTCACTTCTGATTGTTTGCCAGCTAGTATTGGCTGATATTCCCCACTTAGTACTTTTTGTAATTCGTTAGCCAGACCAACATCATGTAAGGTTTCTCTCATCAAGAGATATGTCGGATTTTGAAATTCGACATCAAAGAATGACAAATTTAACTAGATAATGTACATTATTTCCCAACGGAATGTCGGATTTTGAAATCCGACACGGAAACTCAATATGAAGCAGATAGTTCTCTCACTTATAGCTAATGCAGGTGGAGTAGGCAAAACGACACTTAGCGTACACATTGCATATGAAATGGGTTTGCGTGGCTTTTCGGTGGTCATAATTGACTTAGATCCACAACGGTCTTTGGATGTATTTTGTGGATTGCCACCTGCTCAAGTATCAAGTACTTTAGTCAAAGTTCTATCAAAAGATTTTCATGGTGAATGGGATTTAGTTTCAGTTTGGGAATCATCAAAAATTCAAGTTTGTCAAGGACATCCGCTATTGGCTGAAATGGCAAACGAATTAGTAATCCGGAAACGAGGGGAGTACGCACTCAGCGATCGCTTAAAAAATTACCCTTTACCTCAGAACCTAATAATTTTGGATTGTCCTGCTACTTTGGGAATGTTAAATGTTAATGCTTTAGCTGCTTCAACCCATGTACTAGTCCCAGTGCAATTGGAAATGAAAGCCATTTCTGGTTCAGCAGAATTAGTAGAATGGTGCATTTCAACAGGTGATGAGTTACAGTTAGAACCTCGTCCACCAATTTTGGGGTTTGTGCCAAGTATGTATGATGATACGGTGGCAATGCACAGGCAATATTTAGAGCAATTACCAGAGATTGCCGAGCATTTACATTTGAAGCTTTATCCGAAAGTTCGCAACTCAAATGAATTCAAAAATGCTAGTGCCCACGGCTTACCTTTACAAAAATATCGTCCCAAACATCCTGCTTGTAAGGATTTTAAGCAAATTACAGATGATTTAGTAGCTTTAATTAAGGAGAAGAAATAATCGTGGTATTGCCTAAAATTGCTAATAAATTCAGCGGTGCAATTCAAAAAACAGAGCAAGAGCAAAAAATTTCTGAACTTCAGGCAGAGATAGAAAAACTGAGAGCCGCGCAATCTCCAGATTTAGAAAAGGAATTGAAAAATCTCCGAGAACAACTTCAAAATCAATCAGGAGAAACAGAAATTGATTTAGCTCTAATCGATCCTAACCCTCATCAACCTCGGCAAACAATTACACCAGAACTGATACAAGCAAAAGCACGGTTATTAAAAAAACATGGGCAGATATCAGCAGTAATTCTTGTACCACAGGGCAACGGCCGTTATACTTTACTAGATGGTCAACTCCGTACTGAAGGAGCTAAATTGCTAGGGTGGTCAACTATTCGTGCAGTAATAGTGGCGATGCCTAAAGACTTAGATCAATCTGCATTACTAACTTTTCTTGGCTTTGAAGACTTGAATCCTTTAGATAAAGCAGAGGCAGTATTTAAAGAAGTAATCAAGTCCGCTAATTTGTCAATGGATGAAGTTTCCACAATGTTGGGAACAGTGATTAAAAGAATAGAAAGAGATGGAAATAGTAAAGAGCTAGCAAAATTAATGGCTGTTAGCGTCGATGAACAGCAACAGGGCTTAGAACTACTGGACATTACAACTAAAGAACAGAGTCTACTACTAGTGCTACTAGAGTTGGGGTTAAATCCTAGTTCTGTGAAAGCTAATCTAATGCCAATGCTTTATCTGCCTCAAGATTTAAAACAGGCAATCAGGCAGCACGGACTCAAAGGCGCTCATGCTTTAGCATTGGCAACTCTCTCTGCCAAGGCATTAGACATCTCCGAAAATCAAGCAGCGTCCGAACGGATTGCAGCAACAGATGAAGTCTTAAAGAAAAATCTGACAGTAACAGAAACTCGTGAACTAGTTAAAAAAATTAAGATCAAGTATTTAAAGTCAAATGAGCAAGAGTTAAAAGAGATAAAAATAATATTTCAAAAAGTTAATGGAATTTCTGGAGATTTGCTCAAAAGAGCTAGTAGTAAACAGCTTCACGAAATACGCTCTCTTTTGCAGCAAAAATTGCAAGAAATTGACAAAGTTATTGCTATAAGTAAATAAATTCAATATTCTTACTTTTACAAATTGTTTCATAGAAGTAAGTTAAGCTAATCGGAGAAATTAGGGTGAGTTTTCGATGACACTAATGCTGGGAAGCTAACTTAGTATTTATGTACTACGATGAACGAAATTCCGGTACTATAATAGTCTGCGGCATCTTCTTATAGCAATGTCCACTCCCCCTAATCTTTTTCCTCAACAAGTAAGCGCTTTTCCCCAACACGAAACAATCACCGGAGTCGTAGAACGCCTAACTTTTTACTCTGCTGAATCGGGTTACACAGTGGCAAGACTGACCCGCCCCCGTAGCACCGAACTCACAACAATTGTCGGCAGCTTCGCCAATATCCAACCAGGTCAAACTTTACAACTAACTGGTTTCTGGCGTGACCATCCTCAATTTGGGACACAGTTTCAAGTTGTTAACTACAAGGAAACCAAACCAGCCACTATCACAGGGATTGAGAAATACCTCGGTAGTGGGCTGATTAAAGGCGTGGGCCCAGTCACAGCAAGACGTATTGTCGCTCACTTCGGTTTAGAAACCCTAGACATCATCGAAAACCAAATTGACCGACTGATTGAAGTCCAAGGCATCGCCAAAAAGCGGATCACTCTCATCAAAAACGCTTGGTCAACTCAGAAAGCCATTAAAGAAGTAATGGTATTTCTACAAAGCCACGGTGTTTCAACCACTTATGCAGTCAAGATTTACAAACAATACCAAGACAAAGCGATCGCTACAGTAACCCATAATCCCTACCAGTTAGCAGCCGATATCTACGGTATTGGTTTTCTGACTGCTGATAAGATTGCTCGTAACTTGGGAGTTGCACCTGATAGCGAATTCAGATATTGTGCTGGACTTGTCCATGCTTTGAGCGAAGCTGCCGAGGATGGACATTGTTACTTACCACAGCGAGAACTGACTGAGAACGTAATTAAACTGTTGACTACTGAGGAGCATCAACCAACAGAAGAGGCGATCGCAATAACTATCAAAGACATGGCATTACGGGATGAGTTAATCAGAGAGAAAATTCCAGACCAAACTCTGCTGTGTTACAAACCAACTTACTTTCATACTGAGCAAAACCTAGCACAACTAATATCTGGGCGCTTAAGTCAACCGATTGTACAGGACATTCCCCGTGTCCGTGCCTGGATTGAGCGCTTTACTGCTAGTCATAAAATTCAACTCTCACCGCAACAGCAGCAAGCAGTAGAAACAGCAGCTTACTCCTCCTTCATGATTTTGACTGGTGGGCCAGGCGTTGGAAAAACTTTCACCACCCATACAATAGTCAGCCTGTGGAAAGCGATGGGTAAATCTATTGCTCTAGCTGCACCAACGGGTCGGGCTGCACAACGATTAGGCGAGATGACCCGACTTGAAGCAAAGACCATACACCGCTTGTTGGAATTTGACCCCAGCACAAGGGGATTTAAATGTGACAGCGACAATCCTTTACCCCATACAGCAATTATCATTGATGAAGCGAGTATGTTGGACTTATTTCTGGCATACTCCTTAGTCAAAGCAGTAGCAGAAGGCGCACAACTGTTGTTGGTTGGGGATATTGACCAGTTACCGTCGGTGGGAGCAGGTCAGGTACTTGCTGACCTGATTAATTCTGGGCGAGTTCCCGTGGTGCGATTGACCCAGGTATTTCGCCAAGCTAAAACTTCTGCCATTATCACTACTGCTCACCAAATTAACCGAGGAATTTATCCCACAATTGAGCCAATATCTGACAATCCTGTGTCTGATTGCCTGTGGCATGGTGGCGGACATCAGCCGGAACACGGGGTACAAGCAATTTGCGAGGTAATTACTGACCTGATTCCCCGGTTAGGCTTCAATCCGGCGACTGATATTCAGGTGCTTTGCCCGATGACACGGGGAGTTGTAGGTACTCGCAACCTTAATACCGTGTTGCAGCAGTTAATAAATCCGCCTACATTGTCCAAAGTGGAGATAAATAGGGGCGGGATGACACTGCGGATGGGCGATCGCGTCATTCAACAAATGAATGATTATCAGCGTGAAGTATTCAATGGGGATTTGGGAATTATCACTGACATAGATAGTGTTGAACAAGAAGTTACGGTGCAGTATGGTGGACGTAGTGTGGTTTACGACTATGCTGACTTGAACGAAATTACTCTAGCGTGGAGCGTTACCATACATAAAAGCCAGGGGTCAGAATATCCGGTAGTGATTCTGCCACTCTACATGCAACATTACATGATGCTGTCACGTAACTTATTTTACACTGGGTTGACTCGTGCTAAGAAGCTGGCGATCGTTGTTGGGTCTAAAAAAGCCATATCTTTGGCAGTGCGTTCGACTGATGACCAAAAGCGATATACAAGGTTAAAGCACTTGTTAGTTAGTCCGTAAACAGTCAGAATCTAAATAGAAGAAAAATTTTTTGAAAATATAAATTATGCGGAAATTTTTTCAACGACAGCTTGATATATAATTTCTTTTTTTAACGAATCTGCTGCAAGTGCTGCAATGGTTTATTCAGAAGAACGACTAACTCCATACTCAAACCTCTCCACAGGCGTACATGGCATGCGGCGCACCAACGGCTGCTGTTAAATTTCTCAACCGGTTGAGTGCTGTCCAGTGACATCAAGTTCGCAGATTAACCATGCCACCGACTTTCCTCTGTTTCAATAACTTATACAAAAGATTACACTTTTTCATCTGGGCAATGGGATTATGAAAAAAAATGCCAAGGAAATATAATTTTTTTTATTAGTTTATGCCCAAAAACGGGGCTTTTTTTTATTCCTGTTTTTTTCGTCAAGTGGGCCGCTTTTCGTGTGACACCCATTCTGTATGGCTTTGAGTACTGTCCCTGCACACTGATGTCACAGATTAACTGTGCCGCTTTTTGTGACATTAACGGAAACACAAGGGTTCTGGGTGTTGCCAACATCATGCCGCTTTTTGTGACATCTATACACAGCAAGGTTTTTGGATGTCACGGCATACCTGCCGAAATTCTGTGCCGCTTTGCGACAGAGCAGTGTAAAAAAAAGAGCGGCTAGAAATTAGAATTCAGGAGTCAGGAGTCAGAAATCAGGAAACAAAAACCGATATTTTGACCAAAAAAGTCGTGCTTTCTAGAGTTTGGTAGAGAGCGTTTTAATTCTTGGTTCTGAATTCAGAATTCATCTTATTGATGCCGCATTTCCTAATTCCAGCCATCTAATTAGTTCTTGTGGGGGAATAATTCTCGATACAGAGAAGGGAATACTGTGTTTTTCAGCCCAACGATACACAGTTCGCAAGCTGATTTTACGCCTTGTTCTGTCGTAGATATAATTCGGAAGTTCTCGCCCCGATAACGGAAAATCTGGTTCTTCTAAGTCGATACCAAATTGGGCAAACCGCTGTTGATCGTTTTTGAGTAACAATGAAACGTCTGACAAAGAATACTTTTTGAACAGGTTTTGACTTTTGAGATATGCAAGCCCTAACAAATAGCAGCATTCTTTCAATCTCACCTGTCGGGCGTACTGCTGTACACCACATATCCTTAACCATTTTCGCCAAGCTCTAATACTAATGCTTTTACCTAAGACGTGTTCGCAAGCTGTTTTTACCCAAGCAAGGTTATACATATCTTGATACATATTGCCTCCATTAAAGAAGAATTGAGCTATTCTGAATACATCCGTCAGCAATCTTGACGCTGCGCTATCTACCAGCGATGCACTGAGTTTCGGCTACGCGATAATCGAGCGACTTGTGCCGAGCGAAGCCGAGGTAAGTCGAGATTCAACTACCGCTATTCGTTGTGTCGCACAAAATACCTCTTTTGTATTTTGGCTCCTGGCTCCAGAATAGCTGAATTCTGTTTTGATAATCTAATGCCCAGGTTTTCCCTGGGCGCTCCGTCTTTCTTAGTCTTCTACAGCCTCAGTGTCGTTTATTACCTTGGAACGAAGACGTTTGTTAACCATTCTTTTATTACTGCGCTCAACATAAACGCCAAAACCGTTTTCCCAAAATACACGGTGCAGTTCTGATAATTTCCACCCCTCAAAGTCGGCTAGTTCTTCTGCTTCTTCAAAGAGTGCTGTTGGCACGTAAAGTTCAATTCTGGTCATTCCCTGTGCTTTTGTTCTAGGCATTGTTGCATCCATATTTAATCACCCAGATTATCAAATGAGATTGGTTATGGGACAAGAACCCTACAAATAAATATTTTCCGGTTCTTATGTGATATGTAGCTAATATTAGACTATATTAATGGTGTAGTACCATACAAGAAACAAAATAAAATGGAGAAAATCAAACAAATACTCACTTTGCAAGGGATTGAGTTTGATGAGGAGGAGATTTTATCTGTTGCCCAAGCTATTGGTATGGATGTTGATAATTTGAATGATGCCGAAGCCCAAGAAGTGGCAATTCAAGTTGCACAAGCCAAGAAATCAACTGCCCTTACCACTGCTAATGGCAAGTCCAAGAATAGCAATGGCAAGTTAGGTAAAAGCTCCCCCCGGCGGAAATCCACTCCTCCATTGCAAGGAGCGATCGCCCATGCATCTCAGGTTTCAAACCTTGAAATTCAATCCTTGGAGGATGTTCTTAACGCCGGGATTGACGCTTACACAACTGATAAAGCTGACCAGTTGTTATCAACGATTCGCAATGCCCCTAAGGACGTGGTAAGTAAGTTTGTCTCTAAGGCGATGGAGGAAGAAGCTGACGTGGAATCCTTTCGTGAAGTCGGTAAACAACTCGTTGCGGGTATTTTCGGCGCTAACTCAAAGGATGCAGCCGAATAAATTGATTGGATTAGCAGCAGGACTCAATCTGCTGCTATTAACTCTTGTATTGGGCGTGGCAATGTATGGAGCAACAAGAACAAACTCGTCACAGACAATTATTTATTCACCTGAAGAAGGACGGCGAGTTGAATCTGTCGGGACTGACATTAAAAAACCTCACGAACGAGGAATTTCTAATCGTCCAGCAACTTATTGATGAATCGAAAGTGCGATCGCAAAATGCTAACAGAGTTGAAGAACTGATGCAGCGAGGTTTGATGGCTCAAGGGGTGATTGCTGCCTTCGCTATTTTGATGTTCTCGTTCATCGGCATCTACGGTATTTATCGTTATATCGGTCAACAGGTTCAACAAATTCAGGAGACGTATAGTAATGTTAGGTAAATGGCTTCCTGGTCTATTCGGTAGCAAAAATGATGGTGTAGTTTCAACAGATTTGAGAGTGGGAGATGCTACCCAAATTGAAGGAAATCTCCCTTCATCAATCCGCGAACGCTATTCTTTACCAGCGTATACTACAGCACAGCAAGTGTTGGACTCAGCGGAGGTGGCAGGAACTTTGAAAGCACAGAAGTGGTTACATACAAAGTTTTCTCGCCACCAGCTTAAGCAGTTACAATCCTTGGCAGAGATGTATAAAAACCAACTTGCTTACTCCCAAGAAGCGATGAAAGTTGAGGAAGATTTGCAGCGTACCAGGGCGTTACATGGAGAAGCGGTGATTCGCCATGCCTTTGGTTCTATTGAACAACAGCGGCAGTTGGGGGGATACGAGAAAGCATTTGATGAAGTAGGGGATTCATTCAGGTTTTAGGAGGTAATGATGGAAATTAAGTTATCTCATATTGGTTACGGAGTATGCGGGATTGGAATGTCTATGTTCATGGGCTATTTATCAGTTGCCAGTCCCATTAGTCGGTTTGTGCTGTGGATTATTGGCATGGTGTGCGTTTGTTGTTTGGCTTTGGGGTTATTTAATTTTGGTGGATTAGTTGCTAAAGGTTACGGATTCAATCGAAAAACTTTCACTATCGGACTGATGCCTGGGGTGATATTTACGAGTGTATTCTTGATGTTAGTTAGTGCTGGTGTCGCGTTGGGAGTCAGGTAAATGACATTTGAATTAGAGCGCTTAAGTTCTAGCGCTGTGATTAATGCAGAGCGAACTATTTTATGTTCTTTGGGAGTGTCAGCAGTAATGTGTTTGTCCGCTCCTTTTTTCTTAAATACTGACCGAGTAACAACCGGAATGCTGCTCGGTGCTGGGACACTTAGTGCTGGCTTGTTTGGTGTATCTGCTCAAATCAGCGAAAGTAAAGAAAAAGTTTACAAGTCTTTGCAAGAAGCTGACCTCAAAGCACTCAAACAGCATTTGCAAGGACAAGCGGCTTATGATTATGTGACGACTGCGATCGCAGCCAAGCGCCAAGTTGCTGACTATGTAAATCGTCTCCCCGTTAGTGAAAGACCCCGGTGGATAACTGAATATCAGTTACAAGGATTGGTGACACTTCCTGAACCACCAGCACAACAATTACCCCCACGTCCTGGTATTCCCAATGCCGATATTGCTGACATCGATGAAGAGGATGTGCAGTCCGTGATTAATCCGGGTGCGATGAAAATTCTGCAAGCAATCGCAGCAAATTATCCTGACTACATTCGCATTGATGGTGCTTGGATTGATGAACTGTGTAATGCTGCATGTAATCATGATATGACCCTTCGCAGTAATCATCATTTTTACCTCTCTGGTGGCACTCAGTCTGGGAAGTCTACTCTGGCAGGGGTAATTATCAATAAAATTGCATCATCATCTCAAAGTCCGGCAATTGTTATCGGCAGCGATCCCAAAGATGATGTCACCAGATGGCTGTGCAAGTTTAGCCGTAAGTTTGACGGCATGAAAGAATTAAAAAATTGGATTACTTTTGCCACAGACCAAATTGACAAGCAGAAAGCCAGAGTATCAATTGTTGGTGGTGAATGTCACGGTGTCCCGGAATTATTATTTGCTCAAGACGAGGTTGATAGCGTCTATGGGGGTGGTAAGGGATTACCGGGAATGGTTGATGCTGATACCGCCAAAGATTTGCAGGGTTTTTGGAACTATGTCATCAAATTCACCGCCGGACTCAAAGGACATGGAATCTTCATGGGGCAGTCCCCACTGTCAGGGGAAACCGGATTTAGTCGCCCATCTCTGAAAAATGTGTGTTTTATCGCTATGGGACAGACATCGAATTATATCCTTGACCATCCCCAGGACTTTGTAAATGTTAAAAAGGAGATTTTGGAAATCTTACGACAAGCTTGCGAAATGTTAGATAAAGCCGGAGTTCGATATGCCCTAGTGATTCCGACTCGGTCTAATCCCTTTGTTGCCCTAATCCCGGAATTTGATATCAAGGGTATGGAACAAAAACAAGATTCCAAACCGAATGATGACACTCTTGCTAGTTCTAAAAATAATCAGCAACCCTCACAACAGCAGATTGACTGGTATGAAGAAATTAGACTTTGGGCAACAGAATTAGGAAGAAGACCACATTTTCAGGAAATCAAACAGAAGTGGCACGAATTAACGGGGCAAGAGTTAAACGAAAAGGGCGTTACCCTACTGCTGGAAAATCTCGGCTACCCAGACAATTAAACTGGAATGCTCGATATGGTAATCCCAAAGAGTACAGAAAACAAGTAGCGATCGCTCACCGAAAAACTCACAATTATTGCGTAGTCTGTCTGACGTCAAAAAGTGAAGAGATCCATCACGCTTATTATGGCAATGACGTTATTGGAGTATCAACATTTCCTACGTGCTACCGTTGTCATGATGAGATTTGTCATAGTTCAATCAACTGGACTAAGAACCCTAGTAATCCCGTTTGGGGCAATCGTAATACTGACGAATTTATTACGAGATTAAGGCTGGGATATCAA
>NZ_JAIVFV010000021.1 GCF_020829445.1 Nostoc sp. CHAB 5836 | reverse complement strand
TCCATTGACTAAGGATTTCTGCAAAAGCAGCCAGTAAAACTCCAGAAGGAGTTAAGTTAAATTGGTGAGCGCGATTTTGTAATTTGCGCCATTGTTCTGGAGACAGTTGAGAACTGCGACGTTGAAACCGAGGAATGGCGATCGCATTGGGATTTTTCGCTAGGGGTAATTCTGGTGCTGGCGGTAAGGTATCTAGTCGGTTAAACCAATATTCTTGACAACGTTGATATTGGGGTGTATTTTTTAAAGTTGATTCCCCAAGGACATAATCGCGGAAGGAAAGTTGTAAAGGTGGTAATACAAATTCAGAATTATTATATAGATGTAACCACTCCCGCATCAGCATAAACACACTCCAAGCATCAGCAATCAAAGCATCAAAACTCAGGTGGAGTCTGGTACGCTGTTCATCTATAGGTGTAGCTCGAATTCTAAATAAAGGCCATTGATCCGCTCTTAAGACTTCATGGGACATCTGCTCACGCATCACCTCTAAATCTTGCAAATCCAAAACTTCGATTTCATAAGCTGGTACTATTGTCAGAATTTGCTGTTGACCATCTGGTAAAATAACAGCACGCAGCATATCGTGACGCAGAATGAGTTGTTGCCAAGCTTGATTTAATCTTGTTAAATTTAAGCGATCGCAATCTAATTCTAAATAACCATGAGCAGCAATATTCCCCAATTCAAAAGCTTCATTGCGTCCTAACCAATAAGCTTGTTGAATATCGGTGAGGGGAAAAGGTTGATATAGCTGTTGTGGTTCTGGGACAATTGTTGGTAAATCAACAAAAGATTCTGTCTTTGTGAAAGATGTCAGTGCTTCACTCAATCCAGCCACAGTGGGAGATGCTAACAAAGAGCGTAGCGGTAACTCAATATTTAAGGTTTGTTGTAATCGCGCAATCACTTGAGTCGCAAGTAGGGAATGTCCCCCCAATTCAAAAAAGTTATCGTGAATGCCTACTTGTGTGAGTCCCAAAACAGCAGCGATAATATTAGCGATCGCTTCTTCGGTTGCTGTGCGCGGTGGAACAAAATCTATTTCTCGATTCTGTTCCATATCTGGAATTGGTAAAGCACGCCGATCTACTTTACCGTTGGGTGTTAAAGGTAAAGTTTCCAGAATGGCGATCGCACTTGGAATCATATAATCAGGTAACTTCTGTTTGAGAAAGTTACGCAATTCACTAGTTGTTAATGACTGTTGTCCAGAAACAACATATGCAACTATAGATTTATTGTCGGTTTGCAGTTCTCGAACCATCACCACTGCTGCTTGGACTTGCGGATGACTACTCAAAACAGCTTCAATTTCCCCTAGTTCAATTCGGAAACCCCGAATCTTCACTTGATCGTCAATTCGACCGAGTAATTCAATATTACCATCAGCAAGATAACGCGCTAAATCTCCTGTTTTGTACAAAATCGGGTTGTGGGGAGACGCGATTAATCGCGTCTGTACAAAGGGTGTAGGGTTGTGGGGAGAATAGGAGTTAAAATAATTCGTAATTCGTAATTCGTAATTCGTAATTAAGTTTTGTAATGGGGATTTAAACCCCAATACAAAACTTGCTACCTGTAAAGGTAGGGGTATTAAACCCTTTCTTTTACTATCATATCCTTCATTCCGTGAAATCCTTAAATCAGTTAAATCAGTGATAAATTTCTCTTTGGTTAAATCAGGACGATTTAAATAACCTTGAGCTAAACCAGCCCCACCAATATATAATTCACCTGCAACCCCAATGGGAACTAATTGCAGATATCGATCTAAAATATAAACTTGCGTGTTCGCAAATGGACGACCAATAGGAACCAAGCCACTTCCTAATTTCCCAATCCCCAATTCAAAATACGTGCTATCAATACACGCTTCCGTTACCCCATAGGAATTAATCAAACGTGTCTGCTCACCACAAAAACGCCGAAATTCTTGATATTCTTGAACATACAAACTATCTGAACCGACTACCAACAATTTCATGAAGTGGAGATTTTGCTGAGTTCTTTGCAAATACTCAACCAAGTTTCTCAACACAGCTGGAACAAACTCAGCACTATCAATTTTCTCCAATAGCATCAGTTTATACAATTTGTCCGGTTCCAACAGCCACCCACGCGGACATAAAACCAACTTAGCACCACTACAAAGAGCGCGAATTACATCCCCTGAAAACACATCAAAAGCAAAACTCGCCATTTGCAAATGACTAGTCAAAGACTGGAGTTGATAAGCTTTTTCCCAAGCATAAAATGCATTTACTAAACTGCGATGAGCGATCGCCACTCCCTTAGATTTACCTGTAGAACCTGATGTGTAAATCACGTAGGCTAAATCTTGAGATGTAGTATTAATTACTAGATTTTCTTCACTTTCCTGGGAAATATCTTCCCAATCTCGATCTAAACAAACTACAGTTAAATCCTCAATTGCTAAACTCGCTACTAATTTTTGTTGAGTCAACAGCACTGATACTTGGGAATCACGCAGCATGAAGCTCAAGCGTTCTTCGGGATACGCAGGATCTAAAGGTAAATAAGCTCCACCTGCTTTCAGAACTGCCAATAATGCAATAATCATTTCTAGGGAACGTTCCACACAAATTCCCACCAGCTGATTTTCACCTATTCCCAAGGAACGCAGGTAGCGTGCTAGTTGATTGGCTTTGCTGTTTAATTGTTGATAGGTTAATTGTAGAGACGTTTGATGAAACGTCTCTACATTTGGAAATACCACCGCAACAGCGTTTGGTTGCTGGTTCACACAGTTCTCAAACAACTGATGAATGACTCGATCTTGGGGATACTCAACTTGGTTGTTGTTCCACCTCCACAACAAATCATTTGCTTCAGCTTCCGTTAGCAGAGATAAGGAAGCAATTTGCTGTTGTGGATTAGCAATAATCCCTGCGAGTAAAGTTTTAAAATGACTCGCTATCCTAGTAATTGTCGTGGCATCAAATAAATCGATGTTGTATCTTAAAATACCAATTAATGATTCATTCGTCTCCATCATGTCGAAAACTAAATCATTCTGTCCTTCCTGCTGGGGAATCACAAAAGGCTCGAGAGTTAACCCACCCCAATCTTCTCTAATTTTAGTTTGATTAGATACAGATAATTCATAATCTTGAGCAATTTCACGGAGCTTTAACAAATTAAAGGAAACGCGAAACAGACCAGGAAGACTCGGATCGCGATTGAGTTGCGATCGCTCAATTAGTAAAGTAGAGGGATAATCTTGATGAGCGATCGCATCCAATACAGTTTGGCGTACTTGAGTTAAAAGCTGAGAAAATGTGGGATTACCAGCCAGATTTACCCGCAAAGCCAGCATATTCACGAAAAAGCCCACAGTTTCGGCAAATTCCGGCTGACTTCTCCCCTCAATCGGCGCACCCACAATTATATCTTCCTGACCTGACAAGCGGTAAAGTAACACTTGAAAGGCGGTTAACAAAGTCATATAAAGGGTTGCTCCTTGAGCTTTCGCCATTTCTCGTAGCTGAGAAGTCAACTGTTGATTTAACTCAAAAGTATAGGAAGCTCCCCGATAGCTTTGAATTGCTGGTCGCGGTCGATCTGTTGGTAATTTTAAGATGGGTAACTCACCCGCTAATTGTTCGCGCCAGTAATTCCATAGTTCATCGCCCACAGAACTTGCTAAAATATTCCTCTGCCACTGTACAAAGTCTTGATACTGGTACTTAATAGCAGGTAAAGATATGACTCGACCTGTATTTTCCGCTTCGTAGAGCGATCGCAACTCATCAAGAATAATTCCCAGAGAAAAACCATCAATAACAATGTGATGTATTGTTAGTAATATTACATAATTTTCTTCAGAACAAGTAAATAAATTTACCCGCAATAAAGGCCCTTTTTCCAAATTAAATGGACGCTGATATGCTGCTATTACTTGGCTTGTCAACTCATCTTCATTCGCAGATGAAGCGTCAATATTTTCAAAATCAACTTCTTGGTATTCATGAACCTGTTGAAAAGGTTCGCCATCTTTTTGTGCAAATGTTGTGCGGAGAGTTGGATGACGATTTACTAACTTCTGAAACGCTCGTTGTAAAGCCGGAATATTTAAATAAGAGCAGATGCGAGCTGTAAAAGCAACATTATAAGCTGCACTTGTGGGTGCAAGTTTATACAAAAACCATAGACCTTGCTGACCATGAGTCAGGGGGTAGGATTTAGAAGCGTGAAAACCTTGGCGCAGCAAATCGATAATTTCTGTTTTATGCTGCTTAATTTGATTTAAAACTGTGGAAGTTAATACTTCTTTGCGACCACGATAACGCAGTTTACTATCTTCCATCCACAATTCTATATTCTGTTGCGAGAGTTGTGTGAGAAACTCAACTAAATTCATAATTCTCCTTCCAACCACTCATCGTCATTTTCTATTTTTGAGTTAGCATTTTCGCTCAACTCTTTGACTAATATTGCTAAACTTGCAACATTAGTATCCTCTAGAAATTTTACTGCTGGAATATCTACTTCCAAGTCTTTTCTAAACTTATTTCTGAGCTTGACAGCAATTAATGAATCAAGTCCTAAATAATTTAAAGACATTTCAACATCCAAGTGAGATGTATTTATCCCAATCACTTTAGCTATTTCGTCTTGAATATAAGTTGTAAAAAAGGCTATTGTAGACATACTATTTAAGCAGAAATATTTGAGAAATCGGTATTAATATCGTGATTCGATTTGCTATAGCAATCCTAAATCATTTGTGAAAATTACATATCTCTTTCTTCTTTCTTATCTTTGCGTCCTTTGCGTCCTTTGCGGTTCGTTTCCTTATCTATATTTTTCACGATTCATTTAGGAGTGCTATATTCCAATACGGTTCACAAAAGGGCTGAAACTCTTTTTTTTACAAACCACAGAGGCGCAGAGAACACAGAGAGAAGAGAAGGAGGAAATGCTTAACCCAAGTGTATTGTGCTATATTCAATGTGGCGATCGTAACTTCATCTTCAGACCAATCACCATTATCATCAAAGGGACAAAATAGATTAATTCGAGTTAACCTATACCGGAGAATTTACAATAGCTAATTTCACATTACCACTGCAATTCCCATCTTGATCATCCCAATAACGACATTTAGTAACTATATACATCATCCCAGATTTGATGCGAATATTAGTAAACTCAATCTCACCCCAAAATTTAGAAGACTGCATAGCACGTCGGAAGGAACTTTCAAAATTCACAATATAGACATCCGGTAGCTGTTTATTCCAATAATCTGCCATAGTCCACGACTGAAATGATGCCATCAGTCTTTCTTTTACGGATTTAGCGATGACATAATACATCATTTGATTGTAGCAAATATTGAACTCCACTGAATTAAAATGACCAGTGTCATCGATATAACATGATTCTGTAATCGAGAATTCACATCGTCCGATTACACGTCCCCCATGCTGAGGATCGCCCTCTTTAGTTATTTCAGCAGATTTAAGATACTGACAATTAGCTTTATAAGGCTTGAGTACTTGTGCCAGTAAGATATCATCATTATTGATGTGGATACTATTTTCTTTGACGCTTTGTTCACTTGAATTCGGAAACTTCAACATCATGGTTTCTCCTGATTAAATGACTGAATAAGGCAAATTACTTTTTACTTTTTGTTGAGATGTTTTAAACGCAGTGCGAATCCAACTGCTCTATAACTGATAAAATGCATAGCTATCGTGCAAGGTCAATCGAAATGTAATCGCTGGTTCTGAATTTCCAGCATAGTGAGCGCAATGGACTAAAGATCGATTATCCCAAATCCGCACATCCCCTAATTGAAATTCATGGTGTTCGATTAATGGATATTTAAAACTTTTGTCTAACTGACCGGAATGAGTCAACAACCTTTGGAGAACATTTATATCTCGCGGCTTTCCCTCTGAATCATCTATACGATAAGTAAACCCCTCAGTAATGTAGAGGATGGTTTCTCCTGTAACGGGATGAATAAAGGTCGTTGGATGCTTTGCGGGAGGAGTGATTCGTTCAATCTCGTCCAATATTTCCGAAATCGGACGATAAACATCTTCAGGACGGATTTTAAAAAAACGTCTTACACTATGATAACAACTCGACTGATTAGCGATCGCTTTCAGGTCATCTGGTAAACTTTGATATACTTTGGACATATTAATAAAGTAAGTGCCACGCTCCTTCCTAGGAAGGATCTGAGGATATACCATTGAAAATGCAAATGGCCTCGGCATAAAGGCATAATCAGCGTGCCAAAATTTCCCAGTCTTCGGAACTCCAACTTGCTGACCATTGTCAGAAACATTGGAGGAAACAAAAATCTCTTCCCTTTCTGGATGGTGATACATCGGCTGATAGTATTTTTCTACCTCCCCAAGACGATACCCAAAATTGCAATATTCATCAGGTGATAAATCTTGATCCTTGATTACAACAATTTTGTATTCATATATCAGTTGCTTAAGATCCTGAATATCTCCATCTGAAGCAGTTTTGTGATTAAAATCATAAACGACGACTCCCATTCGCTGCTTCTCTTGATATTGAACTTTCATGGTTTTCTCACTCGCTTCACGGGAAAGTTAATAAATAAAACCGGATTTATATAGTTAACTAATCTTACGTACTGATGGATTTGCTGCCAAAGAAAGACTTGTAATTAGCATGATGCTACCTGCAACAGTAAACATAATTGTCAGATTTAAATTAACTAAAAAACCAGCTAAAGCAAAGGAAACAGGAGCAACACCAAAAGCAGAAAACATTCCCAAACTCATAACTCTTCCTAACATTTCAGGTTGGGTTTGTTTCTGAATCCAAGTAATTCCTACCACAGTAAAAATACAACTGCAAAATCCCAGCACTGCAATTGTGATACTAGCTAGTACTATGTTGCCAATAAAGCCAAGTAAAAATAGACCAAAGCCTTGAACACTCGCAATAGTTAACAATAAAACTCCGATGTTGGGAAGATTTTTGACAAATTGAGGTGTGAGTGTCCCAATTAACCCACCACCACCCCAAGCTGATTGCAATATTCCTAAAGCTACTGCACCACCGGGGAAGCGACTATGAGCCAGTGAAGTCATCCCAACTTGTAATGGCCCAATAAATAGAAAATTTAGGATTACCATTACCAGCAAAAAGATTCTGAGAGGCTGATTGCGCCATGCGTAGTAAAATCCCTCACGCATACCAGCAATCAAATTCATAGTTTTTTTAGTTGAAGCAGAATTTTGATTTAATTCCCCATGCAATACTGTTGCTTTTGCTGTTGTTCCCTTCATGAGCAAAAGCGTGATAGTTGTGATGGCGAAAGTGATGCCATCAATGATAAATGCTACTTCAATACCAGCAGTTGCAATCAGTAAACCACCCAAAGCCGGGCCAATCAGCAAAATCAGTTGGGAAGTTCCTTGGCTCAAGGTATTACTTGCTATTAACTGTTCTTTTGATACCAGACTGGGGATAATTGATTTAGATGCAGGTATAAAAAAGCCATCAAATATGCCAAAGCTAGCAGCAAAAAAATAAAGATGCCATAGTTGAATCACTTTAAGCGCAACGATGGTTGCAAATAGAATGATTATTAAACCACGTAAAGCATTGGAAACCAACATAACTAATCGTGGTGAAAAGCGATCGCTCACCACACCACCAAACAGCATCAAAACAGCACGGGGAATTGCTGCACTCATTAACACAGTACCTAACGTGATCCCAGAGTTAGTTAGCTGTATTGTTAACCAAGGCAATGCAACGATATAAAATTGGTCGCCTAGAAGTGAAACAGTTTCACCGATGTACAGAAGTAAGAAGTTGCGTACAGTTAGCGGTTTCCAAAGCGGAACTTTAGAATTTGTCATTTGTCATTTGTCATTGGTCATTTGTCATTTGTCATTTGTCATTTGTCATTGGTCATTTGTCATTGGTCATTTGTCATTTGTCATTGGTCATTTCTTCCTCTGCTTTGCGCTCCTCTGCGTAAACCTCAGCGTGACTCTGCGTTTAAAAATAAACCCAAACATTTGGGATACTCCCTCTAATTCACACGACGTTCATAGCCTTGCCAATATTTCTCCCGAATCTTGGCCTTTTGCAATTTCCCACTTGGCGTTCTTGGTAAAGATTCAGTAAACTCAACGCTTCTAGGTAACTTAAAATCAGCAATTTTACCCCGAACAAAATTAATAATATCTAATGCGGTTGCTTTCATTCCTGTTTTTAAAACCACAATCGCTTTGATTGTTTCTCCAAAATCTTCATCTGGAACACCAATTACTGCTACCTCCCTAATTGCTGGATGTTCGTATAAAATATTTTCAATTTCTGCTGGATAGACATTTTCACCACCATAAACAATCATGTCTTTAAAGCGATCGCAAATGTAAATGTAACCTTCTTCGTCAAAATAACCAGCATCACCAGTATGAATCCAGCCATCTACTAAGGTTTTTGCTGTAGCTTCAGGTAATTTCCAATAACCAATCATATTTGCAGGAGATTTGATACAAACTTCACCCACTTGAGAGCAAGATACTTCTTTACCCTCACTGTTAATGATGGCTACTGATACACCAGGAAAGGGTTTACCCGCAGCTTTGAGGATGTTTTTATTTGTAGATGTATGAGCTGGTGCAGGTAAAGAGACAGCACAATTGCCAGTTTCCGTCATTCCATATATCTGCACAAAATTACAACCAAATGTGGCGATCGCACTTTTGAGTGATGATTCGGCTATGGGGGAACCCCCATAAATAATGTATTCTAGTGATGAAAAATCTGTTTTTTGGCATAATGGTTCGTTCAACAGAACTTGAATCATTGCTGGAACCATAAATGTCTTGGTGATGCGGTACTTTTCAATCGCTTCGAGAACCTCAACGCCGATAAAATTTTCTAAGACAATATTTTCTGCTCCTGATACTAAACCACGAATAGCCCACCAGAGACTACCGATATGGAATAAAGATAAGGTAAGCAAACTTTTGTCAGTTTCGTTCCAATTTATCCAGGTTTCGCCTCGTTGAGCAAATTCTTTGGCGATCGCAAAAAAACTGTAATGTCCTAGTTGGACACCTTTAGGTCTTCCGGTAGTGCCACTAGTATACATTTGTACGGCTACATCATTGGCTTCAACAGCTACATTTGGTGGAGCGTCACTATGTTCCTGAGACCAGATATCGTAACTCAGGCAATTGCCGTCAATTTTTTCTAAGGCAATAATGGTTTTAACACCGTCAATCTCATTTCTCATCGATGCTACTAACTGATAAAATTCCGCCCCAACAAAAAGAATTTCAACATTAGCATCTCTGAGAATATAGCTAACTTCAGCAGCAGCTAAACGCCAATTAATCGGTACAAAAACAACTTTTATTTTGCAACAAGCAAATAAAACTTCATAACTATTAAGTGAATCTTTCGCTAAAATTGCTACTCGCGCACTTGGTTGAATTCCTTGGGTTAACAGTGAATTTGCGACCTGATTACTTCTTTGATCTAATTGTATATAAGTAAGTGACTTATCCTTGAATATCAATGCCCTACCATCTGGAAGTTTACGTGCTTGCACACGCGGTAAATCTGCTAACGTTGTTATTTCACTGTTATACATCATCGACATTTCTCAGAAAATTGCTCAGGTTCTTTTGTGCAGTCGAAACACGCTATGTGAATCTATTACTAGCAGCAGTATAAAGTAAAAAACTTTCTTTTTTATATCTGATACTCAACTAGGTTTGGCAAATCGATTGGAAGAAAATTTGCGCTTTCAATTTCCTTTTTCTGAATTAATTATTTTACACACATTCTTAACTTTAAAGCTACTCTCCTGTGCATAATATCAACTATTTTTTATCTATTTCTCTACTAAAATTACCAAACAAAATTAGAACACTAAAATTGTCTAATAATTTCAGCACTTTCATTTCATTTTTAAAATATTATACGCTTAATCTAATACAGGTTTTAAGTGTTGTCAAGTTAATATCTGCTTACCATAAGGACTATAAGATACTCTATATTAGCTTTGATTATTTTATTTTTTTTCTTGAAATTAATTATAAGTTTTAAAATATACTCTCACTAAGTATCAACTCTAACGCATTTGAAGTATACTAATCCCTATAGTAGTAAGGGTTTAGGCGGTTTAAAATTTAGGTTATTTTTTCATCAATATCCTTGCCCAGCAAAAGTTTTAGAGATTAAGTGCGTTGTTTATAATCTGTTTTCAAGATTTGATGCGTGCAAAAAAAACTATAGTATTATATGCTACTACTTATTAGTATCGCATTTATTGATATTAATGTTATATATTTTATTTTACTATAGAATAATTTTGGTATTTGACAATAAGTCAAACTAATCTCAAATGCTTGTTTATTAAGAGTTTTTAAAGTACATCAATCAAGTGGTTTCGGTCATAAGAATAATTAATCAATAATTAATTTTTAAGCGAGAACGCGATTTATAAGTTTGACGGTTTGTCATTTGACACATTTACCACAAAGCCAAACAATTTAGTACATAAACGCTTTACTGATATCTTGCACCAGGCGACTGGAAGTCGCGGCTACACGGGCAAAACCCTAATTTTACATTAGTCCGCGTAGGCGGACTTTGTTTGTATAGCCGCGATTTCTAATCGCCAGGGCTAGGTGCAAGATATGAGTTTAGTCGATTTGCTACTAATAGCTTTAATTTTGTCAACTTTTATTGACAATTGGAGATTACTTTTTGGTGTGAGGATTAAATGAGGAAACTGTATCTACTGGGAAATTTAGGACTAGCTATCATATTTGCCATATTTATAAATCAACAAGCTTTAGCTGCAACAAAAGAAGATCATCAAATTCCCCAACTTTCAGATATTAAGCTTCCTCACACAAGTGTCAAGAAGTGGTTAGCTCAACAAGAGCAGTCTACTATTCCAGTAACAGGGATAAAGTTGAATCAGACGGCTAGTGGGTTGGAAGTTGTTTTAGAAACATCTGTATCTGACAAGCTGCAAGCCACAACTAAAATAGAAGGTAATAGCTTTATTGCAAATATTCCCAATGCACAACTGCGTTTAGCAAGTGGTAACACCTTCCGTCAAGAAAAGCCCGTTGCGGGAATTACGGAAGTATTGGCGGCAAATCAGGATGCAAATAGTATCCAGATTACGGTAGTGGGGACAACACAAGCTCCAAAAGTCGAACTATTTGACAGCGATGAAGGTTTAGTTTTAGGGGTGACACCAACAACATCTGATCAACCATCAGCCGATCGCCAAAAACCTAATGAACCAGATATTGAACTAGTCGTTACCGCACAAAAACGACCGGAAAATGCACAGAATGTACCCATTAGTGTTACGGTAATACCTCGTCAGGAAATAGAAGATGGTAAAATCAATTCTTTGATTGATATTGCCAATCAAACGCCCAACTTTAACTTTCTTCCCACATCTTCCGGCGGTACAGAGTTTAGTAATTACAGTTTGCGAGGCTTGAACAATCAAAATTTCCTTACCGCTCAGGATAGCGTAGCCTTTTACATCGATGATATTCCAATTGACTATAACGGCTTTCTAGACTTGGCTTTACTCGATCTAGAACAAATAGAAGTGCTAAGAGGGCCTCAAAGTACGCTATACGGTCGAAATAGTTCTGGTGGGGTCGTCAATATCATTTCTGTTCAAGCAACGCCAGAACCAGAAACACGAATTAGTGCAAGTTACGGTAGATATAACAGCCGCGAATTCCAATTCTCTCTCAACGATGCTTTGGTTGACGATAAACTATCACTGCGAATTGCGGGAGCTTACAGAGGACAGGATGGATTTATTAGGAACCTAGCCACAGGTAATGAAATAGGCGAGCGATCGCGCCTAGCAGCAAGAGCGCAACTCCTGTGGACACCTACACCCGACTGGACAGTATCTTTTAATAGCTATAACAGCTTTACAGATGACGGTAATCCAACCTACAACAAGCTAAATCCTTCTGACCCATTTGAGGTTAATTTACAAACTGAAGGATACAGTAAGCTAAGTACAAATACTCAAGCCCTCAAAGTTGGTTATAACGGCGAGGGTTTTCGAGCCACATCCATCACCGCACGTCGTTTTACCCGTCAAGAAAACCTTGTTCCAGGAAGCACAGGAGCAATACAAATTATTGATGGTATTGACTCCACATTATTGACGCAGGAATTACGTTTTCAATCTCCAGAAACTGCTGAACGTTTTCAATGGTTATTAGGTGGTTACTACGAATCTCGTGACTTTAACGTTGACGATGCTCAAATCGACTTTCCTGGATTTGGAAGATTTCGACGTACTGGAGACGATAATCGTCAAACCTATGCGGTATTTGGACAAGTAGATTATCAGCTGATAGAACCATTAACTGTATTTGCTGGTTTACGTTACGAATCTAGTGATACCTCTTCAGATAGTACTTATGAGTCAGTAAACGCTGACGGAACTCTCACCCCACTGCGTCCGGCATTTAACAATGAAAAAGTCAGCAACAATGAATTGATTCCTCGCTTCGGTTTGAAATATCAATTCAATCCTAGTTTAATGGGATACGTGACTATTGCCAAAGGTTATAGACCGGGTGGATTGAACTACCGCGCCAATAGCGAAGCAGAACTACGATTTGGAGAAGAAAAAACCTGGAGTTATGAAGTCGGTTTGAAATCTTCTTGGTTGGATAATCGTTTAATTGCTAACCTATCAATTTTTCACAACGATGTAAATAACTATCAAGTTTTGCAATATGATGAGAGTGGGTTTTTTGGCAGAGTTAACAACGTTGACCTTAAAGCCACTGGAGTAGAACTTGAACTGAAAGCAAAACCAGCTAAAGGATTCGATTTAACTGCATCAGTTGGTTATGTAGATAGTATATACAAAAACTACCAAAATTCCGATACAGGTGTAGACCTAAGCAATAATCAAGTTCCCCTAGCACCACAATTTACCTACAATTTAGCTGCTCAATATCGCAGTCCGGGAGGCTTATTTGCTCGTGCAGAATTGCGTGGTTATGGGATTACTTATTTTGATGATGCGAACCAAATCAAGCAAGAACCATACGCCTTAGTAAATGCCCGCATCGGTTACGAAGCTGAGAAATATGGCATTTACCTGTATGCAAATAACTTGTTTGATACTCGTTACATCACCTCTGGATTCTTGTTTCCAGTACCGGATGGAACCGCAGGATTTGGCGATCCTGTGACCTATGGCGTGCAAATTAAAGCTAATTTCTAATTTAATTGTTGTAGCGATGGAGAAAATTATCTTTCCTGTTGCTATTTTTGATTTGTTATCCTCCGCATATTGCTATAGCAATTCTGTTTGAGTTGTGAAAAATATAAATAAGAAAACGAACCGCAAAGTACGCTAAGGGCGCAAAGGGAAGAAAGAAGAAAGAGATATATAATTTTCACAAATGATTTAGGACTGCTATATGCTTGCTAAATTAATCCTGCTCGCCGCACTTTATACTACTCAATTCATTCCTACAACCTTTTTTATCCAAACCGTACCTGTTTTTATGCGACAACAAAATATGTCGCTGGATGCTATCGGGTTGTTAAGTTTTCTCATTCTTCCCTCAGCGTTAAAATTTCTGTGGTCGCCTTTTATTGACCGCTACAGTTTGCCAAAGTTAGGACATTATCGCGGTTGGATTATCTGTTTTCAACTTTTGTTAGCACTTGTAACATTTGGATGTGCATTTATTGATATTCAAGAGAATTTTAATATCTTAGTTTTTTGTATGTTTCTCGCTTTTTTATTCTCCTCCAGCCAAGACATTGCAACTGATGCGTTAGGAGTAAATTTACTCGAACCGCGAGAAAGAGGATTAGGAAACGCTATTCAAGCTGGGGGAAATGTTTTAGGCGCTATTATTGGTGGGGGCGGAGTGCTGATTCTACTAGATAGAATCGGCTGGCGGTATAGCTTGATAATTATGTCAATAGTAATATTATTGAATTTAATTCCAGTAATATTGTATAAAGAAAAAGTTATTAATAAATCTCAGAAATCAAACTTTTTTAAATCTTATTTTCAACCTTTTATCAACTTTCTCTCGCGTCCAAAAGCATTACCGTGGCTTTTCGTAGTATTGCTATATATGGGATGTGAAATGATGTCAGCTACAATGCTCCGTCCACTTTTTGTTGATAGAGGTTTGTCGCTCTCAGATATTGGCTTAATGTTGGGTATTGTCAGTTACAGTGTCCGTATTGTTAGTGCTTTGATTGCAGGAGTTTTGATTACCCACTTGGGAAGATTACGTTCTCTAACTCTATTTGGTTTTGCTGCAAGCATGATGACGCTTTTGTACATCATACCTGCAATTGGTATCAGTAGTTTACCTGTGCTGTATGCTGTTAGTATAACAGTCAATGCAGCCCAAAGCATGGCATATACTGCATTACTAAGTGCCATGATGGATAAATGCGAACCAGCAACAGCCGCTACTGATTATACATTTCAAGTATCCGTAGTATACCTTGGCGGAATTGCTGCTTCAGTTCTGAGTGGTGCGATCGCCAGTGCTACGGGATATACGTTTATGTTTATCATTAGTGCAGCCTTGAGTTTATTGAGCGTATTACTAATAACCAACTTGCGGGCATAGAAGCAACACATTCACGTAGTTGTAAGTAGGTCGGCGCAATTAAAGCTAACTGGCTAAGGCTGTCATTTGTCCTTCGTCATTTACAAGGGTTTTAAGCCTATTTACGTTTCGTAACATATTTAGGTTTTTTCGCGCCAACTTACTTAGAGCCTGATAAAAACTCAGGACTTACGCAACTGTCACAGGCGATCGCGTCGAAAGAGCTATGTCAGAAACACCCAAAGTTATTTTCTTTGCAGAATTGGCTACTCAACCCGCGATCGACAGTCGAATGCAAAACTCACTGCCTCGCCCTAACTCTGACTGAACTTCCAAGCTGCCACCGTGTTTTTCTACCACAATCTGACGGGCGATCGCCAATCCCAATCCCGTTCCCTTGCCCACGCCTTTGGTAGTAAACAAATGGTCAAAAATCCGCGTCCTCACCTCTTCCGTCATCCCTTTACCATTGTCACTAATCTGAATCTGCACCTGGTTTGCCTGGGTAGTTGTGCGAATCGTAATTTGTTGAGGATGGGATTTTAGTTGATCGAAAGACACACTTTGGGCCATTTCATCAAACATATCGATGGCATTCGCCAGAATATTCATAAACACTTGGTTTAACTGTCCAGGGAAACATTGGATTGTTGGCAAATCCCCATAATCTTGAATGACTTCAATAGCAGGACGATTTTCATTGGCTTTGAGCCGATATTTGAGAATCAGCAGTGTGCTATCAATACCTTCATGGAGGTTAGCACTAACTTTCTGCTCGGTATCGGCGCGAGAGAAGGTGCGTAGACTGGTGCTAATAGACTTGATGCGATCGGTGGCTCCTTGCATCGAGTCTAACAACTTAGGCAAGTCTTCGCCCAGAAATTCCAGGTCAATGTCTTCTGCTTTTTCTTGAACAGGGAGCGCTGCATTGGGATGGTGCTGTTGATAGAGAGCTATATAATCTAGTAGGTCTTGCACATAGTCTTTGGCATTGCTGATACTACCATTGAGGAAGCCAATGGGGTTATTGATTTCGTGGGCAACCCCGGCAACCAAGTTACCCAGGGATGCCATTTTTTCGCTTTGGACAATTTGTAGTTGGGATTGTTCAAGCTGTTGGGCATAAGCTTGCGCTTGCTGATAGAGGCGGGCATTTTCCAGGGAAATGGCAGCTTGGGTACAGAGGAAATTGAGCAGTTCGATGCGATCGCTCGTAAATGCGCCAACGGTAACGCGATTCTCCAAATACAACATCGCGACCAGTTTACCCTGGTTCAGAATCGGGGTACACAGCACACTCTTGGGTTGCTGTTGCACGATATAGGCATCCACCGCCAGGGTGGGATGGGTCAAGGCATCGACCACCACCACTGGTTCTCGGCTGCGTTTGACGGTATTAATCAAGGAATGGGGAACTTCTGAGCTACTTGACAGAGCGATCGACTGCATCTGCGCGGGCCGATCGACGGTGGCAACCGCTTCGACAAACCACTGATTTTCACGGGGCATCAGTAAAGCACCTTTGTCGGCTCCAGCATTTTCTAGCACCGTATGCAGCAAGGTTGCCAAGAGTTTGTCCAGTTGAATTTCGCCCGAAAGGGTTTGGGAGGCTTTGAGAACTGTTGCCAGGTCGAGGGCGGCAGAAATACTGGTGCTGCCGGAACTGGAGGATTGTGTGGCAGTAGCCTGAAATGTCGTTAGAGATGTTGTAACTGTTTCAGTTGCAGACAAAGCCATGCGCTGCTGTTGTAAAATCGGCGCGAGCAGTTGAGGATAGCGCTGCTCTAAGTCTTGGATTTTGGCTTTGGCTCCCCAGCGTGCATAACCGTAATAGGCATTCGTCAGATAATCCTGGGCAATTTTTTCTTTGCCCCAGTTGAGGTAGAATTTAGCCGCGAGTTCGTTGGCTAACGCCTCTTCTTGGATGTAGCCATTTTCTTTGGCTTTGGCGATCGCGCCATCGTAGAGGGCGATCGCTTCGACCTTATTGCCCAAAATGCGATATCGTTCTGCCTCCACTAGATCATATTTGTGTTGAAAGTTCATCGGTGCATGGTAAGCGCGATGGTGAAGTTTGGTCTGATTGGCAAAGACGCGATTTAATACTTCTGTGTCGTCTGCCGTTTCGGAATAGGTTGCGAGTGCGGTGAGGGAATCGTAGAAGTAAAAAATGTATTCGGTAATGAGACTCACACCTGCTGCTAGGCTTTGACCAACTTCTGCTGCTTCTTGCATTGCTTCGGTTTCATTGAGTAAGTAGGAGACAGTGAGCTTATACACCCAGTAAAAATGCAATCCTACCAAGTCATTAGAACTGATCAGCGAAGTGTATAGTTGCTCTAGTTGGGCAGCTAACTCGGTCTTGCTTTTGTTCCCTTGTAATCGTTGGGCTGTGTATAAAACAATCTGACTATAGTTGGAAGCAGTGGTGAGATTGAGCTTCTGTAGTGTGGTGATATAAGTTTCTGTTTCTTTGACCAGAGTAGTTAAATTTTTGCCAATCAAATAAGTACACTGACAAAGATTCAGTGCGCCGTAGCCTGCAAATTCCAAATCGCCTACCTCCAGCCCGATGTGGAAAGCTTCCACAAGTAAGGGTAAACTTTCACGAAAGTGAGATTTACAGTGAATAATAAATAGTCCCACAATAATATTGACTTTCGGCTGTAGCAATCGCGCATTGAATTTTGCCACCAGTTGCAGTCCTAGCTGTCCAAATGCATAAGCCGCATCCAAGTCGCCTAAAATACTGCTCAATAAGATGGCATAGTTACTGTAGCCAAAAGCAGACAGGGCAGTGTTCCCCTTCTGAATTGATCGCTTAACTAGGGTCAAAACCACAAAGGGAAACAGCAAAGGAGCAGAAATGTGAGCCGTGGCTGTAATACTCACCAGTAACTGCATGATTGCCAATGACTCCGCTTCTGTGATCACAGGCAAATCAAGTAAATCATGGGCAGTTCTGCCATTGAGTAATTCAGCCACTTCTTCCATCGCTGGGGCAATATCTGCGGGTGTTGGTTGTTTTGGCAGATGAATATTAAATTGCTCTAGGGCGTTCTGCGCGATGGCGATCGCCTCTGGAAATTGACTCTGAGTGCTATGGGCTTGAATCTGGATTTCATAGGTTTTGACCCGGTCTAGAGGATCTAGTTTTTGAGCGAAGATCGCGCTCACCCACTGCTCCATTTGGGCAAAATCGCCGCAGAGATAAGCCGCTGCTGCTGCACCTTCATGCAATGCCAGCATCAGGCTGGGTTGGCTCTGCCAGCCCAGATCATCTAGAAGATCTAGACCTGTCCTGCAATACTTCAGAGCCGGTTCATAGGCATTAGCAGCTTTGGCTTTGGTTCCAGCGATTAAATTCAGTTGGGCGAGATTGTTTTTTTCAAGTGGATCGACCAGAAGTGCGATCGCGCTATTCCAGTGGTTGACAATCTCAAAAATATTGGCTTCTAGTTCTGCGTCTGGGGTGTGTTGTCGCAGCAGCCGAGCAATGGCTAAATGAGTTGACTGTTGTTGATCTTCTCGAATCAAGGAATAGGCAGCCTGTTGAACGCGATCGTGCAAAAAGCGATATTTTGGATTGACCGTATTTTGCCTATCGGATTTCTCTGTCCCCTGAAAGAACTTATAGATTTGGCTAGTGGGTAAAATCAGACCTTCCTGCAAGGCTTTCCACAAGGCTATTGCCACATCAGTTGGCGATCGCTCTGCCACGATCGCCAAGGTTGTCAAATCAAACTGGTTGCCCACGCAGGCGGCTAACTTCAGCACCTGTTGTGTTGCGGCTGGCAATTTCTGCAATTGCAACGCCATAAATTCCACCACATCATCGGTGAGTGCTAGTGCATTCACTTGGGCAATATCGCATTCCCAATAGCGGCGATTCTCATTCTGAGAGGCTTCGCCAACGCGGTCAAAGCGAATCTGGCCGTCTTCGTGCAATGCTTTAAGAAACTGCGTGGTAAAAAAGGGATTGCCTTGGGTTTTGCGATCAATTAACTCAGTCAAGGGTTGCGCCAGTTCCCTCGAACACTTCAACGTATCAGCAACCAGATGATTGGTATCCGCCAAATCTAACGGTGCCAGGGTAATTGTGTTGATGATCGCCTTCGCTTTTCTGATTTCTTCTACGGTCAAAATAAATGGGTGGACGGGTGAGACTTCATTGTCTCGATAGGCTCCTAACATCAGTAAATAGCTATTGTCACTCATCAATAGCTTGATCAACTGAAGTGAAGCCGAATCTGCCCACTGCAAGTCATCTAAAAACAGTACTAATGGATGCTCTGCTGTGGTAAAAACTTCAATGAATTTTTGAAATAATAAGTTAAACCGATTTTGAGCGGCACTGCCTGATAGTTCGGTTGCGATCGGTTGCTGGCCAATAATCAGTTCTAGTTCTGGAATCACCTCAATTAAAACCTGCCCATTTTCTCCCAAGGCAGTCAGAATCTGGCTGCGCCATTGCGCCAGTTCTTCGTCCGATTCTGACAGCAATTGCCCCATCAAATCCCGCAACGCTTGCACAAAGGCAGACAGGGGTATGTTGCGATTAAACTGGTCAAATTTACCTTTGATGAAGTGGCCTCGTTGCCGCACAATCGGCTTATGCACTTCATTCACCACCGCCGTTTTGCCAATCCCCGAAAATCCGGCGACTAGCATCAATTCAGATGCGCCATCTGCAACGCGATCAAAGGCTTCTAGTAAGGACTGGACTTCGGCGGTGCGACCGTAAAGTTTTTCCGGGATGAGGAAGCGATCGCTCAAATCGCGCTGTCCCAGTTCAAATTCGGCAATTTCACCCGTTGTTTTCCATTGCGTCAAACACTGTTCCAAATCATGTTTCAGTCCCATTGCACTTTGATAGCGATCTTCGGCATTTTTTGACATCAGTTTCGTGACGATCGCTGCCACCATTTTAGGGACATCAGGGTTCACCTGATCGGCTGGAACCGGAGTTTTGGCAATGTGACAATGGATGAGTTTCAATGGATCATCCGAGGTAAAGGGCAAGGTACCCGTCAACAGTTGATAAAGGGTCACCCCTAAGCCATAGAAATCGGCACGATAATCAATGCTGCGATTCATCCGTCCAGTTTGTTCGGGAGCCAGGTATGCCAGGGTGCCTTCCAAGATGTTGGGGCTTTGAATTTCCTGGGTTTCCTTGGGCAGCAAAGAGGCAATGCTAAAGTCGATCAGTTTGACTTGTTTCGACTCCGGTTGAATCAGAATATTGGCGGGTTTGATGTCTTTATGGACGACCCGCTGCTGGCAGAGATCATGGAGAATGTCGGCGATTTGGAGGGCGATCGCCAAGACCCCTGTCAGATCCAACGACTGCTGCTGGATATACTTACCTAATGCAACCCCACCCCAATCCTCCATCACCAGGGCATAGCCATTGCCCAGGGGTTCTAGGCTCAAGGGTTGGACAATGCCAGGGATGGGGAGGTTTTTGGCGATGGCGTATTGATTGCGAAACTGCACCAATTCACCAAAGCTGGGATAGTCCCGCCGCAGCACCTTAATCACCACTGGACGCGGAGTCGCTGTTTGTACTGCTCGATACACTGCCGTTCGAGAACCCAGATACAGTTGCTCAACAAGGTGGTAGCCAGAAATGGCTGGAAATGAATCAGGGGAGGTATTTGCGGTTAGTGCCATAGCTTTGGGAGGATCGTATGACCATAATCTGTTTGAAGTAGCTTTATGATTCCCATAAAAGTGAGCGAGTTTACAAAAAGCGTTAAAACAAGGGGTTCGCCAAGCTGGTATTTAAAAAAAGGTGGGTTGTCATAGGTTTCGGATACTGGGGAAGAGCTGGCGAAGCTGTCACAAAGTGCAAACTAAACAGCCATGAGCGGTCGAGTCACGATGTTAGGAATATCAAGGTGGGGAGGCATCGGTGGTAGCTATCGGACAGTGCTGAGATTCTTTCATACAGTCATCCCGTGGGCAACGGTGACACGAGATAAAGCTCGGACTCATAATCTGGCAAATACTCTTGCAATCGTGTCATGAGAGGGGATACCGTTGGGTAATAAAAGAAACGTTTTCAACCATTCCCCCTTGCCATGAGCATATGTCTCAATTGCTACCCAGATGTCTCCTTCACTGATAACGCTTATAACTCATGACTGGAAGTCACGAGTGGCGTAGGGCAGAAATCAAGCGGATTGATTCGTGGAGTGAATCCAAAATCTAAAATCCAAAATGTCTATGTTCTCTAACTCAGGAGTTCTCCTGTTTCTTGCAGGGAGTGCAAGCGACGGTAAATGCCCTCGTGACGCAATAGTTCATCGTGGCTACCAACTTCTACAATCTTTCCTTGCTCCAGAACGACAATTTTATCAGCTTCTCGTACTGTACTTAAACGGTGGGCAATGACGATGGTGGTGCAAGTACCCTGAATCGATCGCATCGCTAGCTGAATTGAACGCTCTGACTCATAATCTAAACTAGAGGTGGCTTCGTCAAAAATCAGTACGTCTGGTTCCACTAACAACGCCCTAGCAATTCCCAAACGTTGTCTTTGTCCTCCAGATAGCCTGACACCTCGTTCTCCTACGACGGTGTAATAACCTTGTGGTAAGTGCTGCACTACTTCATCAACTCTGGCAATTCTACAGGCTTCCTTAACTTGCTCCAAACTGGCATTTGTTCTGCCATAAGTGAGGTTATCCAAAATAGTACCGTTGAAAACGTCTACTTCTTGGTGAACGATCGCTAGCCTTCGTCTATACTTACCTACATTCAAAGTGCGAATATCTTGACCATCAATGAGAATTTGACCTTCTTGAGGTTCAAAATATCGCAACAGCAATTTCACTAAAGTAGATTTACCAGAACCGGAACGCCCCACTAATGCCACTGTTTGGTATGGCTCAATCAACAAGTTGATATCTTGCAAAACTTGACGGTTGGCATCATATCCAAAACTGACGTGTGACAACTCAACTTTTCCAGTAAATTCATAAGGTGATTCTGTCTGGTTGCTCTCTTCTAAAAGACTAGCTGAATCCGGTGGAGTTGGCTCTTGGAGAAATTCGTGAAACCGCAGCATTGAAGAATAACGACGGGCAAAAATTTCTGCCAAATTGCTAATAGGTTCTAATTCGGCATATGCCATGCTGGAAAGAGTTAAGGTCATGACAAAGTGACCTAAAGAAATTCTTCCCTCTGCTGTTGCTGCTAGAGTCAAACCCAGGATAGTAAACACGCAAAACTGAATTATAGTCCTTTGCCAAGTTGCCAGTTTCACATAACCTTTGTGGATGCGATACTCAACTACCATTAGTTCACGTTCCAAACGTTGCTTTTGCCGTTTGAGTTCCTTATTTTCTGTAGCAAATGCTTTCACTGTTTTGATGTTGGTGATCAGTTCAGAATTGCGACTTTCCGTATCTTCTCCATATTTATCCAGAATAGTTTCATGCCCAATCAGTCGCTTTAAATCCCTCAAAGTAAAGCCAAGAATAAGCACAAAGGAAATCAGATATAAAACCGCAATTCGCCACTCAATCACCAAGATAAACCCAAAAATTCCTAATATACGAACTAGTTTAGGAATCAACTGTCCGGCAACTTCTGGATATGCAAAAGTGTGGTTAGAAATACCTCTAGCTATTCTTCCAGCAATGCGTCCAGGGTTATTTTCATCATAAAATTCTAGTGGGAGAGTGAGGATTTTTTCTATCGCTGTTTGGGCTTTCTGGCGACGTAACCTTAAGGTTATACCCCAATGAAACCAATGGGTTAACCAAGGTTGTGTTGGTGCTTTCACTACGGTGACAACGAAAATTAAACCCAGTAATACACTCAAAGATAGAGTTTTAGTAACTGGGTAATTCGTAATGTCAGAAAAGTTTGCGATCGCACTTTGAAGTGGTTTATCCAATGGTTGACCAGACAAAACGTTTAAAATCTGTCCAATGGCGTAAGGAACAACCAAATCAATAATTTCGTAAATGCCGGATGCTGCAATACTAAAAACACTCAGCTTCCAATCAGAGCGAAAGTAATTGACAATATCTTGAAATTTGGCCATGATGCACACCGTCCAAGAGGGCGATCGTAAACTTGGAATTTATATACTACACAACACTACCAAATGGGGAAATATAGTTTGGAACGCAATCTCTGCTGCTTGAGAAACGCCCAAAACCTAGATATTGTTAGACAATATCCCCTGAAGAATTAGGAATTGTCACGATCCAGATTCAATAGTGGCATTTATATAGCTAAAAATTGTGTCTAATTCTCCAATAGCCTCTAGTTCAACGGCTTCTTCTGGTGTCAGTAAATCAGCTTTTTTCTTATCCAGAAGTTCTTGCAAACGCGAACCTAGCTCTTCAGTAAATTTGAAAAGATTGAGATTGTTGACTTTTTCGACTCGAATACCAGTCGTTAGCCAAGATGAGGGTCTAATTACTACTGGATTCATAGGGTTATTACGATTTAATATACTACTATTGTACTTACTTTAAAAGAGTTAGCACCAGATCCAGACTAGAAGTCAAGCCAGCTGCTTAATTAATAAGCCTACTTCCTTTAGCTTTTGCGTCGTAAGCCCCGCACCATAATCCTTTTAGGATTTCGATCGCTCTGGAAGAAAACCCCTCCCCAAGTGTTTCAGACTTTGCAGCTGCGGCGAACATTGTGGTTCCTCAACTTCCACGCAAAAAACATATTGTTCAGGAACCAATGGTTCTCAAAATTCAAGAACCAGTGGTTCCTCAAAAAGCTATAGTCACAGTTTTACAACAGTCACACCCTCGCTTTGGGAATTCGGGAACCATTGAAGCAGACGCAGCAAATCGTTGGCAACAGATTGTTACCATCAGCGATGGTGAGAGGCTGTTGGTTAACAATACTGATTTAGATGCTCCACTCGTTCCCACTCCCAACGCCAAGCAGTCTCTAGCAATGTTTCTTTGCCGTTGGTAAATTGGTATGAATCATACTAGTATTTTAACAAGGAGATTTTAAATATATTTTGGACACAAATATTATGGATGCAAAAGAACGAAATTGGAACTATTTTACGAACCATTTGCTCAATTGGCATGGAATTTGGACGCGATATACACCAGTTGGTGATGTCAAGGAATCATTTCAAAGTCTGAGGAGTTTTAAAAGCAATCCAGAAAAGACTAAAATTGTCCATACTAATACTTATAGTTATGCAAATGGCGAAAATAAGCAAGAGAGTTGGGAATTTAATTTTCTGTCAAATAGCTTAGATGATGGACTTTTTCACCCATCACGCGAGACGATGCGAGGATACTTCTTTGCTGATGGTCATGCTACTTGGGCAACAGTGAAGTTAAAACCCAACTCCTATTTTGGGATAGAATTATTCTTTCGATATGAGGATTTACGGCACAGTGTAGGTATTGTTTACGACGAGAAGGGAAATTTATTTCATACAGCAAATATTCGTGAAGATTGTAATGGATTCCCTAGCAAATATTGGTCAACTGAATTAAATCAGTTACCAGAACGAAATTTTAGTGGTAATTGGCAAGGCATATCTATGACCATTACTCCCAATCTGAAGATTTCCGAACCAATAGTAACTCAATTTAATTGGCATAGATCAGGGCATAAATATTACTATTTACCCGACGGAGTTTCTGTTAATTGTCCTAGTTCAATCACTATAGGCACTCCTTTTTCTCTAATCGCCAATTGGTTGATTAATCATTATGAAATGTATCAACTAATTGCTAATTATGATGAACTGGGGGTGTTTGATTCGCTGACGCTAGAAACATTCCTGATATCCAACGTTTAACAAGTTCCGCGGGTTTAAGTCCCCCGGTTCAATAAATAGGTAAGTTTTGTGTTGGGGTTAAATCCCCAGACGCTCGCAGACTCGCTAACGCTTCGCTAACACAAAACTTAATTACGAATTACGAATTACGAATTATTTTAAGAGGTTGTTTTAAAAGTGGTTGGCTGTATATTTGCACTTTGGTGCGTTACGCTGACAAAGGATTAGTGTCAGAAACTAGGCCGAATCGGTTTCACAGGGCAAGGGAGAAATAGAGTGCGATCGCAGATTATCTTGAGGGGTAATATTTAGTGACGCGTGGTCAGAAAAAAAACCGAGCCGAAAAACGGCAACGGAGCGAAATTAAGTTTTGAGCAAACCCTGTGGGCTGCTGCGGATAAGCTTGACACTGCGCGGGATTGAAGGGAATATGAGCGATCGCAATGCTGATACCTGACGGGGTGACAAAGCGGCTGAAGCCAAGAAAATAGAGGAGTGTGACCGTGTTAAAAACGAAACAAGAAGAAGTAGCTTTTCAAAATCTCCTAAGTAGGTTGGTGCGAAAAAATTCAAGTATGTTACGAAACGTAAATAAGCTTAAAACCCTTACTAATGACAAATGACAAATGACCAATGACAAATGACAGCCTTAGCCAGTTAACTTTAATTGCGCCAACCTACTTATTTTTTATAGTTTCAAACCACCTTTTTGCAACTTTTTAAACGGATCTAACACAAAATCAATAATAGGGCGCTGCCGAACAATTACCTCAGCAGTTGCTGTTTGTCCAGGCGTTAAAGCAATACGTTTGTTTCCACTTTGAATATAAGTTTGTGGCACTGCAATTTCTAATTCAAAGTTTTCTATTTTACCTTGGGCAGTTTCCACAGCTTTGGAGTCTGGTGAAATCCAGTGGAGTTTGCCTTCTATCACTCCATAATCCTGGAAAGGATAAGCATCAAATTTAATTTTGACTGGCATTCCTACACGCAGAAAACCACTTTCTTGACTAGGCATCTGTGCCCTGAATATCAGGGGTACTCCATTAGGTGCAATCTGAGTAACCATCTGCCCTGGTTGTACAACTGTCCCGGCATTATTGATAGACAACTGAAAAATTGTGCCATCAATCGGAGCACGGAGTGTTTGCTGTTGTAATTGAAATTGCAAAGAATGAATTTGTTTTTTAGTTTGAGAAATTTCTGAAAGGACATCTACAACTTGAGCCTGGAGTTCTTTAAGTTGTTTCTGACTATCCAAAACTGCAAGTTCACCTGTGCGTTTAATACGTTGATTGGTGCTTTGTTGTTTGGCAATCTCGGTATCAGACTGTTTAGTATCTGATTGAGCTTGTTCTAAAAGTCTTTGACGCTCAAATACCTCGCCTTCTATTTCTTCTAATTTGCTCTTGGAAATAGCACCTTTTTGAAAAAGATATTGATAACGTTGTACCTGGTTTTTAGCTAGCTTGAGGCGACCGTTTTCTAGGGTATATACTTGTTTACTGGAATTAAACCGTTGCCGTATTTGGTCAAGTTGAGCAAGTTGCTCTGATTCTTGAGCTTGATTTTGCAATTGCTGAGTGCGTAAAGACATTTCCAGTTGATTTTTTAATAACTGAAGCTGATTAACTCGATTTTGTTGACCCTCAAGTTTTGCCTGAGTTTGTTGCAGTTCAGTACGAGTTAATTCTGATTCCAATTCCAGTAAAATTTGCCCTGAAAGTACAGTTTGACCTTCTTTTACCTTGATGGCTGTAACTTTTCCGGTAACGGGTGCATCTAATCTCACAGTTTTGCCTTGAGGTTCAAGTCGTCCTCTGGCGCTACCTGTCTCATCTACTTTGGATAGCATTGCCCAAGGTAAGACAATCGCAGCAAATACTACTAGCCAATACAACAATCCGCGTGTCCAAATCCGTGGTAAGGTATCAATCAGTTCTTTTGTTAAAGAAGACCAGTCTTCACTTAGAGGTGCATAGGATTTTGGCTCTCGTGAGGATTGTGTTTTTTTGGAATCGTTCAAGTCCAGTTGACTACTAGGGTAGTGACCGTTCTGACTGAACTGCTCTTGGGTAGTAAATTCATTTGGCATAATTGGTCATACCATTTTGGATTTCAAATATGGGATTTTTTGGGTTTCTAGCAAAGCTAAGAAACGAAAACTGTAGAGGCATTTTAGTTCAAATGGCTATGGTAAGTTGCTGTTGATTCAGATAGAAGTAGTGACCGCGTTTAGCCATTAATTCATCGTGATTTCCACTTTCAACCAAAAGACCTCTATCTAGCACCAAAATTTTGTCAGCATTGCGTACTGTTGAAAGGCGATGAGCAATCACCAGTGTTGTTCTATCTTGAAGAATTTTGTTGAGGTTAGTCTGGATGATACGTTCAGATTCAGCATCAAGACTGCTGGTGGCTTCATCTAAAATCAGTAATTTAGGATTTCCTACAAGGGCACGAGCGATCGCTAGCCGTTGTCTTTGTCCACCAGACAAGGTTCCTCCGTCCTCACCGATTTGTGTTTCATAGCCCATTGGCAATTCTTTAATAAATTCATGCGCTCCCGCTTGTTGCGCTGCTTCTATTACCTCTTCTAAAGTTGCTTCGGGATAAGCTAAACTAATATTTTCCCGAATCGTACCACCAAAGAGAAAAGTATCTTGGTCAACGACACCGATTTGAGAACGGAGCGATCGCAATAAAAGGCTGCTTACATCATAACCGTCAATCAAAATCTTCCCTTCTGTGGGAGGATACAGCCCCAATACCAACTTGGAAATGGTCGTTTTTCCCGAACCACTGCGCCCCACAAGTGCGATCATTTGCCCTGGTTGCAGTTCAAAACTAATATTTTCTAGTGTGTTGACATCGCTTTCTGGATGATAGCGGAAAGTAACTTTATCAAAGACAATGTAACCGCGAATTGGTGGTAAGGATTGCCGAGATGATGAGTGCAAATCTTCTTCTGGTTCAGCGTCAATCACATCATTGATGCGTTCAACAGCAATCAGCACTTCTTGCAATTCATTCCATAGCATAATCAATCGCTCAAAAGGATTAATCACATTACCCAACAACATATTAAAAGCGACAAGTTGCCCAATGGTGAGTTCGTTTTGTATTACTTGCCATGCTCCAAACCACAGTAATGCTGTAGTGACTACAGCTTCAATGCCAGAGCTAAATATTTGCAGCGTATTGCCAATCACCTGCCCGGAAAAGTTCTTTTTAATTGACTTGCCAAAAAGTTCCTCCCAATGCCAGCGCACTGTCTGCTCAACTGCCATAGATTTGACAGTGCGAATACCAGTAAGAGATTGAATCAAATAACCAGTTTCTTCGTTATAAGCACTAAAAATCTCGCGGGAAACACGCTGTAAGAAGGGTGTAGCAATCAGCGCCAGTAATACGAATGGCGGCACAATTACCAACACAAGCAATGCCATTTTCCAACTGTACCAAAACATCAATCCTACGTAGATGAATACTGTCAGTAAATCGAGAACGATAGACAGTGCCTCACCTGTGAGGAAACGTTGAATTTTGCGGTTTTCTTGTACACGGGAAATGATGTCTCCCACGTAGCGGGACTCAAAATAGTTCAAGGGTAAGCGGAAAGTATGGCTAATAAAACCGACAATTAAGGCTAGATCCACTCGGTTAGCTGTGTGGTCTAGAAGGTATTGCCGCAGTCCAGTCATGGCGACTCGGAATAGGCTAAAGATGAGTAATCCTATGCCTACAGCTGTTAGTGTCAGGTCACTTTGCTGTACAACAACTCGGTCTAACAATAGCTGAGTAAATAGCGGTGTGATCAGTCCAAAAATCTGAAGCAGGATGGAAGCTATGAACACTTCCAACAAAACCAACCAGTGAGGTTTAGCTAATTCAAAGAATTGCCAAAAAGGAGTGCTGTTTTCCTTTGCATCTTTAAGTAGGGCGGTAGGTTGTAGTAACAAAGTATAGCCAGTCCAACCCGCTTTGAAGTCTGCATGAGAGAGGGTACGCTGACCAATAGCAGGGTCTGCAACGATAACGCGATCGCCTCTCACTTCGTAGACGACGACATAGTGTCTTCCTTCCCAATGCACAATCGCAGGTAAGCTTGCAAGAGCAAGTTTGTCGAGACTGGCTTTTACAGGTCGAGTTGAAAACCCAATACTTTCAGCAGCAGCAGCTAAACCTCGCAGTGATGCCCCATTGCGGTCAACATTGGCAATGTCTCGTAAGATATTGACACTAAAGTGCTTGCCCCAGTAGCGCCCAACCATTACTAAGCAAGCTGCACCGCAGTCAGCCGCGCTTTGTTGTTCAAAGTATGGATACCGCCGGGTGATACGTTGCCACAAATGACCGATTTTTACAGTTGGGTTTGGGAAGTAAGCCTTATTGATTTTTCTTTGGGAATTAGGAATTGGTGTTCTGTGCATCTGGGTGTTTACGCCAGTAACCTCAACTCTTGGAAGATACGCACCGGGCTTTCTCTCCGTCTTTTCATCGCCATCTCGCAGGATGTCAGAATTAATCAGTTGAGCCAGTTGTGGCTCTTTTGCGATCGCTGTTTCCCAATCTTGACGGCTGAGGCTGTAGAGTTGGCTTGGTTGACTCACTTGCCAACTTCGTTCTTTGGGTAACTGCTGAATGGCGTAAATATTTCCAACAGTAAGCTTGTATCCTGATGTGTGCAATAGTTCTCCTCGCCGCAGTAGCCAAAGTTGCTGGTCTTTGAGTAGAGAAGATGGGAGTTTGCCAATTTGGAGATTATGCTGTTCTAGTAATGGTAATATTTGCATCAATCCTTCTACAGGAGCATTAGCAAGGCAAGGAGTCTGACGAGATAACAGCAGTAAATCCCAAAGTACTGCCGAGGAGTGAAGATGCTCTGCGATCGAGGGATACTTGCGGATGAGCGATCGCAAACAATCCCCCGGAATATAGCAAAGTTTGAGATTTACCGAAGCCCTAGCAGTGTAAGCCTGAAAGCCTGACTCTGGAAACAGGGTTAGCTCACCAAATGATGCTCCCACTCCCAATGATGCGATTAAATTATCTGTGCTATTGAGCAGTCTGACCTTACCCGTCAGGATGATATAAATACCAACCGTAGCATTTGATGCCTGCCAAAACAGTTTACCTGCATTTGGTTCTAGGATTTCAATTTGTTGAAAGCAATTTGAAAGTTCTTGTTCTAAAAGGGGTTGACCCAAAGTTTGGGTGAGTTGTTGACCTAGTTGTTGCTTTTGAAACGTAGATTTATTCTGAATCATAGCTTTCCAGGTGCGGAATTAATTGTTAGTTTTCATCAAACTGAATTGCCACAAGAAACTAGGTTCGACGTTCGATGGCAAATCGCCAATCTTAATGCCGGAATTTTGTTGACTTGAGGAATATTTCTCAGTGGTGTTATCTTTTGGTCGAGTAGAAAGCCCCATTTCCTTGAGCAAACGGTTGATGTGGCAGCTGCTAACCTTAATCCCCAGTTCTTTTGCCAAATGCTTGCTTAACCATTGCCCTGTCCAGCGTTCAAATGGATAGCCATACTCACGTGGACTATGACTTGCCAGTTCTTGCAAACGAACAAGATATTGTTCATTAACAGCCTTGGGGCGTCCAAGAGGGCGATCGCTCCAATGATGAGCTTGACCTGTTTGGGCGATCGTCATCCAGTGCCGCGCCGTCTCCTGAGAGCACAAGAGCGCTTCACAAATTTGAGTCTGAGATTGGCCTGCATCTGCCAACAACATGATTTCAATCCGACGGCGATATTCTGGACGTAAATCTGTTTCTAGACTTTTGAGCAAAAGCTTACGCTGAAAACTTGTTAAGTATAGACCTTGCTTGTCCACAGCAGTTCCTCCTGGCATAACTTGCAATGCCCAGATAGAAATTAATCTGGATTCATCCTTGAGAACCTCTGTTACTTCTCTGAATCAAAACTCCGGGAATTCCACAACTCTTTACAAAGCTTTACAAGAATCTGGTAAACAGTCACAGGTCATTGGTCATTTGTCATTGGTCATTAGTAAGGGTTTTAAGCTTATTTACGTTTCGTAACATACTTGGATTTTTTCGCACCAACGCACTTAGTACAGCTTTGCGTAAAATCGTGGCGAATTGAGGGTTGAAATTTAAACGCATAGGCGCAACTCTTGGAGACGCTGCGCGAACGCCTTCCCGCAGGGTAGGGGCGCAAAGGGAAGCGCATAGGCGCTTCGCCTTCCCGTAGGGTAGGAACGCAAAGAGAATTCGCTACGAATTAATGAAACGCTGTACTTAGCTTCAGTTTCAAATTAGATGATTCGGAGTAGTGACGCGCTATTGCACTGTAATTTTTCAGAGAAAAGTAGTTTTATTTTTGAATATTAAATATTGGAATAATTAAAACATAAGTCATTGAATTATGCATATAAAAGCAGCTTGAAACTCTTGAAATTATAGATTGAATCTCCGAAGATTGAAATGTGATTAGGAAATCCACAGCTAATCACATTTCAAACAACTTCATTCAAAAGGAAAAATTCAATGGCTACTATCAATATTTCTGAACTGCGTTCTACTGATTTGGAATTATTTTCTGATTCCGAAAACTACATGGGCGGAATCTCAGATCAAGTCCAAAGTTTTGTCATAGGAGGAGGAGCGTATGTTACGGTAATACGTGGTGACTCACTATTTTATTTAGCTAAGATTTTTTGTGGAAATGGTAATAAGTGGCCCGAAATTTACAAGCGCAATAAAGGTACGATTGGATCAAATCCTAACCTGATAAAACCTGGTCAGCGACTCTATATCCCTTGCGCCTAGTAATTGCAAACGAGCGAGATATTGCTCATTCACAGCCTTAACCTTAAGCGAATCTAGCTAAAGCAGTAAGGTGCGTTAGGCGCATAGTCAGACGTGAGTTTTTAGTAATTTCACAACTAATAGCACCATAACGCACCATCTAAAAACCGTAATACAAGGAGAAAATTATGTCTCTAGAAAATGTTGGAGTCTTTTACGAAAGGCTAGCAAAAGATGAGGGTTTACGTACTCAAATTCAAGGAGCTAAAAGTAAAGATGAATGTAGCCAAATTGTCAAAAATGCTGGCTATAACTTCACATCTCAAGAGTTTGAAGAATTTACTGCCCAGTTGTTAGAGTTAGACACTAATGATGGTGAACTCCAAAATTTAGATGAAAAAGAATTGGCAGCTGTTTTTGGTGGAATTCGTGTAGTGCCAATTTACGGAACGCCAATTATTAAACGACGGCGATGGAACCGCAAATATCTAGCATAGACTACATATTTATCCTCAGCCTATATATGGAATTGTCAGACCAGTTTAGAACTCTTGCAAGTTAAAGCCATAAGCTGAGGTTTCTTGGGACGGATTTATCTGTATCTGTCCCAATACTGCGTAGGTTTTGGCTAAAAAATAAAAATGTGTAGGTTGGGTTGAGGAACGAAACCCAACCGAAGAGCGGGGTTTGTTGGGTAACGCATTGCCTCAACCCAACCTACGAATATTCACAAAGCGTGCAGTATTGGTATCTGTCCCAATCTAATTGACACTCTCCGACCTAAAGGCGCGGAGATTCTTAAGACCTCACGGCCAAAATATCCTGTTTACACAGGTTCCCAGGCTCACTACGGAAAGCCCCATAGGGCGTAGTGATATCTCCTCAAGGTTTTTCGGGCGTATACTTTCCCCCAGTCCGGGGGTAGGTTTTTAAATCTTGTACTGATTGAATTATTCTAACATGGCTGAGTCCTAAAGGACTCAATTAGCCTTCTCCCAAGGGGAGACGCAAGCGCGAACATCACGCAGCCTGAAGTACGGAATACGCAACTACGTTGCTGTTCCTCAAGGGTTTTCGGCATATTTTCTATAAATTAGTTGAGGGTATTGCAATGACCTATCGTCGAATTAGTTATGCAGTTTGGGAAATCACCCTAAAGTGCAATTTAGCCTGTCAGCACTGCGGTTCTCGTGCTGGTCACACACGTGCAAAAGAACTTTCCACACAAGAAGCTGTTGATTTAGTTAGACAGTTAGCAGAAGTTGGGATTACAGAAGTAACTCTAATTGGAGGTGAAGCTTTTTTGCGTCCTGATTGGCTAGAAATTGCTCAAGCCATCACTCAAGCTGGAATGCTCTGCGGTATGACAACTGGGGGTTTTGGTATTTCCTTGGACACAGCACGCCGGATGAAAGAAGCTGGAATTAGCGTGGTTTCTGTCTCTGTTGATGGCTTAGAAGCGACTCACGATCGCCTGCGTGGTAAAAACGGCTCCTGGCAATGGGCGTTTAAAACTATGAGTCATCTCAAGGAAGCAGGTATCCCTTTCGGTTGCAATACTCAAATCAATCGCCTATCTGCACCAGAATTTCCTCTTATATACGAGCATATCCGCGATGCTGGTGTTTTTGCTTGGCAGATCCAGTTAACTGTACCGATGGGCAATGCAGCGGATAATAGCGAAATTCTTTTACAACCTTATGAACTATTAGATATTTACCCAATGATTGCTCGTGTAGCTCAAAAGGCAAGTTGCGAAGGAGTGCAAGTTCAACCAGGAAATAATATTGGCTACTACGGCCCTTATGAACGATTGCTGCGGGGAGAAGGAGATGCTTGGTCTTTTTGGCAAGGATGTAATGCCGGACTTTCTACTTTGGGTATTGAAGCAGATGGTGCTATTAAAGGTTGTCCTTCACTGCCTACTTCAGCCTACACCGGAGGTAATATCCGCGACTATTCACTGCGAACAATCATTGAAGAAACTGAGGAACTACGGTTTAATTTGGGGGCTGGTACTCCCAAAGGGACAGAACATTTGTGGGGTTTCTGCAAGACTTGCGAATTTGCTGAACTCTGTCGTGGCGGTTGTAGCTGGACTGCTCACGTCTTCTTTAACAAGCGAGGTAACAACCCTTACTGCCATCACCGCGCCCTCACGCAAGCAAAACGCGGTGTACGCGAACGAGTGTTTCAAAAAGTAAGGGCACAGGGGAATCCCTTTGATAATGGTGAGTTTACTCTCATTGAGGAACCGATTAATAGTCCTTTACCAGAAAATGATCCACTTCAGTTTACTAGCGATCGCATTCAATGGACACAAGGCTGCGAAGAAGCAAAATTACTACCATCCTTAGTTGATTGAAGTTGTTAAAGGTTGTAATTCTAGGATTCATATGAATAATATCTCTACTGATTTTATCCCTGAAGAAAATACGACTGTTGCTGAGGCATCTTTGTTACCTCGGTCAGCTTGGAATAGTCAGTTAGCCTATTTTAAAGTTGTTTTTAAAGCAAAGAAGGCTTTAGACCGAATCGAGAAAGAAGCTAACGAGTGAGATGTTGCTCATTCATAACCTTGAGGCTCACCATCGGGCGATCGCTCCAATGGTGAGCTTGACCTGTTTGGGCGATCGTCATCCAGTGCCGTGCTGTCTCCTGAGAGCACAAGAGCGCTTCACAAATTTGAGTCTGAGATTGACCTGCATCTGCCAACAACATGATTTCAATCCGACGGCGATATTCTGGACGTAAATCTGTTTCTAGACTTTTGAGCAAAAGCTTACGCTGAAAACTTGTTAAGTATAGACCTTGTTTGTCCACAGCAGTTCCTCCTGGCATAACTTGCAATGCCCAGATAGAAATTAATCTGGATCATCCTTGAGAACCTCTGTTACTTCTTTGAATCAAAACTCCGGGAATTCCACAACTCTTTACAAAGCTTTACAAGAATCTGGTAAACAGTCACAACTGTGGCTTTTCAGGCTTTGGTGGTGTGACAGGGCATCAAGTACCATCTGCGACTATAAATATAGCTTCAGTTTAAAATTGCAGGCATTGGTAAATATGTAGTGAAAATGGAGATTTACTACTAAATTTGACAATATCTCTATTTACAGTAGAGCAATTTTGGAATCAAAACACTCTCACTTATGCATCAATAAAAAGCTTTTACCTCTTGATATCGTTGAAAATAACTCATATCTTTGAGTTGAGGTTAATCAAGTCCAAGTTAATCTCAACCAAACAAGTTGATTAAGGAGAAAGAAAAATGTCACAGATCAAAATACTAGATTTAGATAATGCTTCCTCACTATCTGAATTAGGCTACGAGGACATCAATATTGTTAGAGGAGGATTCGTAGCTACATTGGCAGCTACTAAAAATGTCAGGATTGCTAATCGTGTACGCAGAACTGTTCTCAAGAGAACAGGTAACATAGTGTTAGCTAACGCGGCTTCTTTATCTACTTCAGATTAGATACCAAATGAAGTCTGAGTGTTAGTATCATAACTGTGTTGTTTAGTGCCTTTCAGATAGGTATTAGATAATACAAAAGCCCCTGAAGCTGAACTTGATTTAGTTTCGGGGGATTAATCAATCCGTGCAAATGGATTTTGTTAATCACTCAAGAAAGAAATAGAGACTTTACCTACATTTACTTCCGTATTCAGTATTATGGTTGGCAAAGTAACAACTCAAGGCGATAAGATCCTCAAAGCAGACATTGCACGTCAGCTTTTTGGTCTTGACGGTCAAGGAATTAAAGTAGGCATCATCTCGGATAGTTTCAATTCGCTTTCTGGATTAAGTGAAAATGTTAAAAGTGGAGATCTGCCTGGAAAAGCGAATCCATTTGGATATCGCCAGCCTGTGAACATCCTTGCAGACAGTAATAAACCACTGTCGGATGAAGGTAGGGCATTAGGTCAGATAGTCCACGATATTGCACCAGGGGCAGAGCTATTTTTTCATACCTTCATTAAAGAGGATCGAGACGGCCTGTTTAAAGATGAAGAAACTTTTGCCAAAGCAGTTTCTACCCTTACTGCTGCCGGGGTTGATATAATCGTTGAAGATGCTATATTTGCTGCTTCTCTTCTACAAGACGGTAAAGCAGCTAAGGCTATCGAAGCCGCCATTGATCAGGGCGTAGTAGTTGTCTCTGCGGCTGGTAATAATGGCGGAATTTCATACGAAAGCGTATTTCGTCCAGGCGCTGAGTTTAAGCTTGAAGGTTTTCGATTTCAAGCCCACGATTTTGATCCTACCGATGGCGTAGATTTCTTTCAGAACATCAATCTCCCAAAAGGTAATACACTGATCAATCCTCTTTTGGGATGGGACGATCCTATTGGAGAGATCAAAACAGAATATGTCCAGTTTTTAGTGAATACGCCTGAATTGCCAAACCCAGCCAATATTGTTGCGGTTTCAGGGGTAATTAGCGAGTCTACTGTAGATGTTCCCCTTCAAGCACTTGGGTATGCCCCTGAAAAGGATGAACAACTTTACTTTGTAATTGCCAAGGTTGGTGATGATGTATCCGAAAAACCAACGTTTATCAAATGGGTTAGTAGTGCTAATGGGGCAGACCGCAAAATTGACTATGAATACGTAGACGAAGATGCCAATAATAGATCAGTTTACGGACACAGTAATGCACCCAGATCCATTACTGTTGGTGCCACGAATATCAAAAACCCTACAGAAATCAGGGATTATTCAAGCCAAGGAGGATCTCCCATTTGGCTGGATTCTGACGGCAATAGGTTGGCCAATCCCATCCTTAGAAATAAACCAGAAATCTATGCCCCAGACAACGTTGCAACCAATTTCCCAATTGATTCTTCGTTTGCTGAATTTTTAGGTACTTCAGCATCTACTCCTCACATAGCAGGTATAGTCGCTTTAATGTTAGATCGAGCTGATGGAAATCTAACTCCTGAAGATATTCGTACCAGGATACAAAATACTGCGCTTTCTATAGGAGAAGGTTCAGGGCTTGTACAGGCAGATCGGGCTGTTACAGAAGCATTCGTTTCAGAAAAGACAGGGTCTGACTGTACCGATTTTCTCTATGGGACAGATTCTGCTGACAATCTTTATGGAAATAAAGGCGCTGATATTCTAGTTGGGCGGGGAGGGCAAGACTATTTAGTAGGAGGAGACGGGAAAGACATTTTATTAGGAGGTAATGGCAATGATGTCCTCGATGGCGGTAAAGGCAACGATATCCTTATTGGTGAAAAAGGAGCTGATCGGTTTGTGCTGCGATCGCTTGATGGACAAGATAAAATACTTGACTATCGTCATGGAGAGGACTTTTTCATCTTGGAGGATCTGACATTTGAGCAGATCACAATTACACAACGCATTTTTAGTACTTCAATTCAGGTTACAGATACACAACAAAGATTAGCGGAGCTTATTGGAACACAAGCTAACACGATTGGGGTGGAAAACTTTATAGCGTTGTTATAGCAAACGCGCTATCAACATAACTCCTGCAATTTCGCCGTGTCGCCACCCGATATGAAAAACTTGCAAATTATACAGCTATGATTACGATCGCCTCCATTTTGTTATGGTTATAGTTTGAAAACACGCCCTAGCCCCTAGTTCCTAGTACAGCCTTTGATTAATTCGTAGCGAATTAATCAAAGGCAACACTCTGCAATGCCAATGTGTTGGCTGACAATGCCAATGTGTCGGCTGACAATGCCAATGTGTTGGCTGACAATGCCAATGTGTTGGCTGACAATGCTAATGTGTTGGCTGACAATGCTAATGTGTCGGCTGACAATGCTAATGTGTCGGCTGATCTTGTGACATACTCCTACACTGTACTGTACTCAGTACAGTGTAGGCTTCTCACCCAATCCGGCTATTGCTTAGGAGGCGATGAGCTTTATTAGAGAGACGGAATGCCCTGCCGCCCCTGTTTATTAATTTTAACTTAGATTTGTTCGTTTCCTCCATGTTTCCCGACCGCGCTGTCCCATGGGTCGGGAAACTGTCGTCAACTCACTCGCAATTCATCCCACGCTCCTAAAAGTGAGACGTGGGATGAATTGCTGTTTCAGCTAAAAAAGGAGAGAGGCTTTGAATCTTACTCCCCAACGCTACAAGGGTTGGGGCTGTTCTTGTTAGGTCTGTATTGCACTCAACTAAGAAGCGCTATAGTTGTAATATTTGATAGAGGCAACGCCCAAGTTCAAAAAAAGTGAGCAAAGATCATTGCGATCGCATCGTCGTAAGTACCCTTTACTTTGCCCTTATCTTCATTGGTAATGGACTGTATCAACTCAAAGACTCTTTGTTTCTGAAGGCAAGTTCATCAAATGACTACTAGCAGGAATTGGCGCTGGAAATTGATGCTAGATTGCATCGGGATGAGTGGGGCGATCGCTTTAGGAGTAAATTCTGCAATTGCCCAACCCATAGCTGATGATACCTTAGGCGCTGAAAGTTCTGTTGTTACACCTAATGTTGATATCAATGGTGTCCCTAGCGACCTGATTGATGGTGGGGCGCGGCGAGGAGCAAACCTGTTCCACAGTTTTCGAGAATTTAATATTGATCAAGGACGAGGAGTTTATTTCACAAATCCAGATGGAATTAACAACATTCTCAGCCGAGTAACGGGGGGTAATCCTTCTAATATTTTAGGAAGACTGGGTGTATTGGGCAACGCCAACCTGTTTCTAATTAATCCCAATGGAATTATATTTGGTCAGAATGCTCAATTAAATATTGGTGGTTCTTTTGTTGCGACTACAGCCAATGCACTGCAATTTGGAAATATCGGATTTTTTAGCGCCACTCAAAAAAATATCCCTTCACCGTTGTTGACTATTAATCCTTCAGCATTACTGTTTAACCAGATTAATCAAAATGCAGCGATTCAAAACAACTCAATTGCATTTGGTTTACGAGTACCAAATGGTAAAAGTTTACTGCTGGTGGGTGGTAATGTCAGCATGGATAGGGGAGGATTAAATGCTAATGGTGGACGAGTTGAGTTAGGAGGGTTGGGCGAACCTGGTACTGTAGCGTTGGGTGTAGATGGCGATAATCTCAGTTTGAAATTTCCTGATCATGTTGCGCGAACTTCCGTATCCCTTACTAATAGTTCAGCTGTATTTGTAACTGGGGCTGGTGGCGGTAATATTGCAGTCAATGCTAAGAATCTAGAGATATTGAGAGGAAGTATTTTAAGCGGTGGTATTGGGCAAGGTTTGGGGACACCTGAAACTGTTGCCGGAGATATTACGCTTAATGCTACCGAGTCAATCAAAGTTGCTGGTGGGAGCATAGTTGGTAATCTTGTGCGTTTAGGTTCAAAAGGTAATGGGGGCAATATTACTATCGATTCTGGTTCATTCTCGTTAGGCGATCGCGCTCAACTTGTAACCTCAACTTTTGGACAAGGGAATGCAGGTAATGTGACAGTGAGTGCAAAAGATGCTGTTTCCCTTGCAGAAGCTTCCATCTTCAGCACCGTAGAAGCCGGAGGTGTGGGTAAGGGAGGTAATATCGACATCAATGCTGCGACACTATCACTAATTGATCGCGCTCAACTACTAACCACTACTCGTAGTGCATCTACTACTCAGCCAGCAGGACGGGGGGATCCGGGAAATGTCAATGTGAAAGTTACTGGAAAAGTTGATATTGCTGGGGGGAAAAACGGTTTAAGTGGGATTAGCACCGTTGTGTCCACGGAGACAGTTGGTAATGCAGGTAACATTACTATCGATTCTAATTCTTTCTCGTTACGCGATCAGGCTCAACTTTCTACCTCAACTTCTGGACAAGGGAATGCAGGGAATGTGACAGTACGCGCCAAAAATGCTGTTGATCTTGCAGAAGCTTCCATCTTCAGCACCGTGTCAGCAGGGGGTGTAGGTAAAGGTGGCAATATCGACATCAATGCTGCAACCCTCTCGCTAAAAGATGGCGCTGTACTGCTAACCCTCACTCGTGGTGCATTTAATAACCAACCAGCAGGACGGGGGGATGCGGGGAATGTCAATATTAATGTTACTGGGTCAGTTGATATTGCTGGGAGGAAAAATGATTCTCCTAGTGGGATTGGCAGCAATGTGCAAACGGGGGCAGTTGGCAATGGAGGTAACATTACTATCAATTCTGGTTCATTCTCGCTACAAGACGGCGCTGGACTTGAAGCCTCAACTTCTGGACAAGGGAATGCGGGGAATGTGAGAGTGCAAGCACGAGATGCTGTTTCCCTCGCTGGTAATGCTGGCATCCTCAGCACGGTGGAATCAGGGGGTGTCGGTAAAGGTGGCAGTATCGACATCAATGCTGCAACATTATCACTCAAAGATGGCGCTGAACTGCTAACCCTTACTCGTGGTGCATTTGATACCCAACCAGCAGGACGGGGGGATGCGGGGAATGTCAATATTAATGTTACTGGGTCAGTTGATATTGCTGGGAGGAAAAATGGTTTTCCTAGTGGGATTGGCAGCAGTGTGCAAACGGGGACAGTTGGCAATGGAGGTAACATTACTATCAATTCTGATTCATTTTCGTTACAAGACGGCGCTGAACTTTCTACCTCAACATTTGGACAAGGGAATGCGGGGAATGTCAATGTTAATGTTACTGGGTTAGTTGATATTGCTGGGGAGAAAAATGGTTTTTTTAGTGCGATTTTCAGTCAGGAAAAAACGGAAACAGTTGCCAATGGGGGTAACATTACTATCGATTCTGGTTCATTCTTGTTACGAGAAGGCGCTCGAGTTTCTGCCTCAACATTTGGACAAGGGAATGCGGGAAATGTAACAGTACGGGCACGAGATGCTGTTTCCCTCGCAAACGGTAAGATATTCAGCACGGTGGATGCTGGGAGTGTAGGTAAAGGTGGCAATATCGACATCAATGCTGCAACATTATCACTCAAAGATGGCGGTCAATTGCAAACCCTTACTCGTGGTGCATTTAATAACCAACCGGCAGGCCGGGGGGATGCGGGGAATGTCAATGTTAATGTTACTGGGTCAGTTGATATTGCTGGGGGGAAAAACAGTTTAAGTGGGATTGGCAGCTTTGTGGATAGGGGGACAGTTGGCAATGGGGGTAACATCAATATCAATTCTGGTTCCTTCTCATTACGAGATGGCGCTTTACTTACTGCCGAAACCTTTGGACAAGGTAATGCAGGTGCAATCAAAGTTAATGCTGCTGATTTTTTCACCATTTCTGGTAACAACTCAAACATTAACACTGGCTTGTTCGTTAACTCCCAAAGTCCGACGGGTACTGCTGGAGATATTATCGTCACCTCACCCAAAGTTACCTTAGATAACGGTGGCAGACTTAACGCTCAATCTGCATCGGGTAACGGTGGCGACATCAACATACAAACTGATTTACTGCTTCTGCGTCATGGCGCTCAAATCTCCACCACCGCAGGTACAGAAAAAGCTGGTGGTAATGGTGGCAACATCACCATTAATGCCCCGTCGGGCTTCATCGTTGCCGTCCCCAGCGAAAATAGCGACATCACTGCTAATGCTTACACAGGCAGTGGTGGGAGAGTAGATATTCAAGCCTTTGGTATCTACGGCATTCAAAAGAGCCAGTTCCCAACTTTTCTTTCGGATATCACCGCTAGTTCTGAGTTTGGTGTAAACGGCACTGTAGAACTTAACACGCCGGATATCGACCCCAGCAGTGGCTTAGTCAACTTACCAACCGTACCAGTTGATACCCAAATAGCACAGACCTGTACCGGAGGTAGCCGTGTAGCTAAAAGCAGTTTTACTATCATTGGACGCGGCGGCTTACCACCTAACCCAGGCAATGCCCTCAATACGGACGCAGTGCAGGTAGATTTGGTGACTCTCAACCCAGAAGTAGGTAAATCCTCTACTCCAGCAGTTTCCACAAATCCTACTAGCCCAGCACCAGATCCCATAGTAGAAGCTAGTGGTTGGGCGATCGCTGCTAATGGCGATGTAATTCTTACAGCGAATGCAGCCACTGTCACGCCTCATTCTTCCTGGCAGAATCCAGCCGATTGCCGTGCGTTAAATCAACAGTAGGAAGGTTGATATCGCAACTTACACTGTCTATTTTTAATAAAGACGCAGTGCGAGTGAGGGCAAAAATATGGTATTAAAAAAATCTAGATTACGGAAAATCAAACGCTTTTTAAGTGTACTGCTGCTTTTGGGTATATTCTTAAGCGCTCTTTTATTGCCACCCACCTTTGGACATATAACTTCGGAAAACTCTAGTGTTCAAAGCGATGCCCATGCCCAAAACTTGTATGAACAGGGCAGAAAATTCTATGAAGCCGAACGGTTTGCTGAGGCTGCTACAACATGGCAACAGGCTATCTCTGCATTCCAAGGCAATGGAGATCAACTCAGGCAAGCGATCGCACTGGGTAATTTATCATTAGCTTATCAGCAACTTGGACAGTGGACTGAGGCAGAAGGTGCGATCGCTCAAAGTCTCAACTTATTACAAACTGCCCAAAATCTAGACCCCAAACACCGCTTTCAAATCCACGCTCAAGTCCTAGATATCCAAGGTCGCCTGCAACTGGCTCAAAGTAAAGCTGAAGATGCCCTCAATACTTGGCAACAAGCACTTGACATTTATACCAAAATAGGTAACAAACAGGCAGTTCTTCAAAATCGCATTAACCAAGCGCAAGCTTTACAAGCCTTGGGGTTTTATCGTCAAGCCGAGAAGACGTTAGAGGAAAGTACTAAAATTCTCCAAAGTCAACCCAACTCACCGATTAAAGTTACAGGACTGCGTAGCCTCGGCAACGTTCTGCAAGTCACAGGTGATTTAGAACAATCCCAGCAGAAATTACAGCAAAGTTTAGAAGTAGCTTTATCGTTGCCAGATAAGCAAGCAACAGGTGATATTCTGCTTAGTTTAGGCAATACAGCCCGCGCTTTAGGGCAAACTCCACAAGCTGTAGATTATTATCATCAAGCTGCCAGCACTGCCTTCTCACCGATCACCCGCATCCAAGCTCAAGTCAATCAACTCAGGCTACTGCTGAAAACTAAGCAATTCAAAGATTTTCCCGCGTTATTGTCTCAAATCCAAAGCCTCATTGCTGACTTAACCCCCAGTCGCACAGCAATTTCTGCTCGCATCAACTTTGCCGAGAGTCTAACGCAATTCAAAAAAGATACCACCGTAGACACTCCTTCATGGTTGGATATTGCTCAAATACTTTCAACTGCTGTCCAGCAAGCGAAAAGCTTGCAAGATAGACGCACTGAATCCTATGCTCTTGGTGTTTTGGCACAGGTGTACGAACAAACTCAGCAGAGGTCTCATGCACAAAACCTTACTGAGCAAGCCTTGCTGATGGCTCAAGCTATGGATGCTAAAGATATTGCTTATCGGTGGCAATGGCAGCTGGGACGTTTGCTGAAAGCTAAAGGAGATATTAAAGAAGCTATTGTAGCCTACACCGAAGCAGTTAACAACCTCCAAGCCTTACGTAACGACTTAGTTGCGGTTAATCCTGAGGTGAAATTTTCCTTTCGGGATGAAGTTGAACCTGTATACCGGGAACTAGTAGAATTGCTTTTGCAACCTGAGGGAAATTCCGAACCGAGTCAAAAAAATATCGAAAAAGCAAGCGTTACAATCGAATTACTGCAAGTAGCAGAACTTGACAACTTTTTTCGTAACACCTGTTTGAATGCTCAGATTTCAAGTAAAAAACAAGACCAAACAACGGCAGCAGTCATCTATCCATTTATTTTGCCAGACCGACTAGAGGTGATTTTGCAGTTACCGCAAAAACCCTGGCTGCACTACGCTACTGCTGTAAGTGAAAAGGAAGTGCAAAGTACTTTAAAGCAACTACAGGAAAATTTAACAAAGCCCCACACACTGCGACAGGTTCAGTCTTTATCGCAAAAAGTCTACAACTGGCTGATTAAACCTGCTGAAATTGACTTGGCTGACAGCAAAACTCCTACTTTGGTGTTTGTGCTTGATGGTTGGTTGCGGAATATCCCGATGGCAACTCTCTTTGACGGCAAACAATATTTAATTGAGAAGTATGGCATTGCACTCACCCCTGGTTTGCAACTGATTGAACCTAAACCATTTCAGAAAGAATTAAAGGCAATAGCCGCAGGACTGTCTGAACCAAGTTCTGGATTTTCTGCACTACCCAACGTCAAGCTTGAATTAGAAGAAATCCGCTCTCAAGTACCTAGCAGCATACTTCTCAATCAAGAATTTACCAGATCGGCTTTGCAGAATCGAATTAATTCTCTACCTTTCCCAGTCGTTCATCTTGCAACTCATGGTCAGTTTAGCTCCAAAGCTGAGGAAACGTTTATTGTCGCTTGGGAAGACCGTATTTATGTCAAGCAGTTTAATCAATTAGTGCGAACTATAGAGCAAAACCGACCTGAAGCTATTGAATTGCTCATCTTGAGTGCTTGTCAAACAGCTGCTGGAGACGAACGGGCTGGACTGGGAATTGCTGGTGTTGCTTTCCAAGCAGGAGCGCGTAGTACCATCGCTTCTCTATGGAACTTGGATGATGAGTCCACCACTGTGTTAATGAGTCAATTTTACCAAGAGTTAGGTAACAAAAAACTGACTAAAGCCGAAGCACTGCGTCGCGCTCAACTGGCTCTTTTACAGAGTACTAAGTACAAACGTCCCATGTTTTGGGCACCCTATGTTCTGCTAGGTAATTGGCTGTAAGTAGAGCGACGCAAATAAAGCTAACTCGCTAAGGCTGTCATTTGTCACTTGTCCTTCGTCATTTATAAGGGTTTCAGGTGTATTTACGTTTCGTAATATAGTTTGATTTATTCTTGCCGACTTACTTAATTATGATATTTGGTTCCAATATCGTATCGACCAACAATGCCATTGTATCGGCTGACAATGCCATTGTATCGACTGACAATGCCATTGTATCGACTGACAATGCCATTGTATCGACTGACAATGCCATTGTATCGACCGACAATGCTTATGCATCGACCGACAATGCCATTGCATCGACTTACAATTAGACATCTGGTGAAAAAGAATTGTTTTGACGTAGCAAAGAATTGTTTTGACGTAGCAGTGCTACGTCTCTACAAGGGTTCTGGGTAACGCATATTTAATTTATGGAGATGTGTATTATAAATTTCTGTAAATAAAATACAAGGTTTTGTGTAAAACTAGCGCCATTGAAACTGAGAATTAGGCAAAGGTTACTGGAACCACCAGTAAACCCACATTAGTAGTATGACATAACCAAAGTTCTGCAACTGCTGTTTGCTTAGGGGTGTACAATGTCTGAGATGAGTAATCGTTGGGGCTGGTTTATAGGGATTGCGATCGCTAGTGCGAGCGTTTGGAGTGCAAATTGCGCCCTAGCTCAAGAACTCAAGCCCATACCTGATAATACGCTGGGTGCTGAAAGTTCTTTGGTCACACCTTTTACTCCTGACTCACCTGTTGACGTCATCGATGGTGGGGCGCAGCGAGGTACAAATCTATTCCATAGTTTTCTGGAATTCAATGTAGCTGAAGGACGAAGAGCCTATTTCTACAGTCGCAGCGCGGATATTCAGAATATTTTCGCCCGCGTTACAGGTAGTAAACCCTCCAAGATTTTGGGAACCATTGGCACATTTGGTAACTCCAATCCCAACCTGTTTCTGATTAACCCTAATGGAATTATCTTTGGGCGTAATGCTTCGTTGAATATTGGTGGTTCTTTTGTAGCGACTACAGCGTCGGCGATCGCTTTTGGCAATCAAGGTTTTTTTAGTGCTTCAAATCCAGAAAGTTCTTCATCACTGCTAACGGTCAATCCTTCCGCCTTACTATTTAATCAAATCAAAACCGCATCTATCGAAAATAACTCAGTTGGTTTGCGCGTACCAGATGGCAATAGTTTGCTGTTGGTAGGTGGTGACATCAAAATGGATGGTGGAGGATTGTTTGCTTCTGGTGGGCGAGTTGAGTTAGGTGGATTAGCTGGTGCAGGAACGGTTGGGTTGAATGAGGATGGTAATAATCTAAGTTTGAGTTTCACCGACAGTGTAGAAAGAAGTGATGTTTTCCTCAGCAATGGCGCGAGAGTAGATGTGATTGCTAATGATGGCGGAAGTATCGCGGTTAATGCCCGGAATATCGAGATGACAGGAAGTTTTCTGATTGCAGGCATAGATAGGGGACTGGGTTTTGATAATAGTAAGGCGGGAAATATTGAGGTGAATGCAACGGTCGCAATCAATGTTAATAATGGGAGTTCCATTTTTAATTTAATGCTAGCAGAAGCAAATGGACAGGGAGGTGATGTCAATATCAGTGCTAAGACTTTGCAAGTTGAGGATCAGGCACAGGTGAGTACTGCTATCTTTGGTTCAGGCAAAGGGGGAAATTTAACCGTTGATGCCCAAGACGTGCAACTGATTGGTGAATCAGCCGATGGTCAGGTTAGAACTGGCTTGTTTGCTTCTGCAGTGCGAAACTCAACAGGGGATGCGGGAGATGTGACGATTAAAACTAATACTTTACTAGTGCGAGATGGGGCACAGGTGAGTGCTAGTACTAGTGGTGTGGGCAAGGGGGGAAATTTAACCGTTGAGGCCCAAGACGTGCAACTGATTGGTGAATCAGCCGATGGTGAGGCTGCCAGTAGCTTAGGTACTTCTGCACAGGAAAACTCAACAGGGAATGCGGGAAATTTGACTATTAAAACTAATACCTTGCTAGTGCGAGATGGGGCACAGGTGAATGCTAGTACTGGTGGTGGGGGCAAGGGAGGAAATTTAATGGTTGATGCCAAAGACGTGCAACTGATTGGTAGAAAAGCTGATGATCAGGTTAGCACTGGTTTGTTTGCTGCTTCCGCATTAAACTCAACAGGGAATGCGGGAGATTTGACTATTAAAACTAATACCTTGCTAGTGCGAGATGGGGCACAGGTTTTAAGTAATACAGCTGGTTCAGGCAAAGGGGGAAATTTAACCGTTGATGCCCAAGACGTGCAACTGATTGGTAGAAGTGCCGGTCAGGTTGGCAGTGGCTTGTTTGCTGACGCACAGCTAAACTCAGGGGATGCGGGAGATTTGACGATTCAAACTAATACCTTGCTAGTGCGAGATGGGGCACAGGTGGGTGCTGGCACATTTGGCTCCGGCAAGGGCGGAAGTTTGACGGTTGATGCCCAAGATGTGCAACTGATTGGTAAAAGCGCCGATAATCAGTTTCCCAGTGGCTTGCGTGCTTCCGCAGAGCCAAACTCAACAGGGGATGCGAGTAATTTGACGATTCAAACTAATACCTTGCTAGTTAAAGATGGGGCACAGGTGGGTACTGGTACATTTGGTACGGGCAAGGGGGGGAATTTGACAGTTGATGCCCAGGATGTGCAACTGATTGGTACAAGCGCCGATGGTCAGTCTATCAGTGGCTTGTTTGCTTCTGCACAGCCAGACTCAACAGCGAATGCGGGAGATTTGACGATTAAAACTAATACCCTGCTAGTGCGAGATGGGGCACAGGTAGGTGCTTCTACATTTGGTGGGGGTAAGGGCGGAAGTTTGACCGTTGATGCTCAAGATGTGCAAATCATTGGTAGAGGCAGTGCTTTGGGTGCTTCCGCACAGCCAGACTCAACAGGGGATGCGGGTGATTTGATGATTAAAACCAATACCTTGTTAGTACGAGATGGAGCTGCAATAACCGTGCAGAGTTTGGGAACAGGAACCGCAGGTATCATGACATTAAATTCTCCCTCCATCCGTTTAGATAATAATGCCTTACTTATCGGGAACACACAAAGTGCTGGAATTGAGCCGAATAAGGAGCAAGCGACAATTAACATTAACTCGGAAAATTTAATAATGAGTCGCAATAGCAACATCTTCACCAACGCCACAGGAGAAAACGTCATCGGCGGCAACATTAACATTAACACCGATTTTCTTGTTGGTTTTGAAAATAGCGATATCAGGGCCGATTCTGCTAACTTCCGTGGTGGAAATGTGCGAATCAATGCCCAAGGGATCTTTGGTATACAATTCCGAGATATCGCATCTAATAAAACAAGCGACATCACCGCCACTGGGGTAAGTTCTGAGTTCAGTGGGAATGTAGAAATCAACACACCTGATGTAGACCCCAACAGTGGCTTAATTGAGTTGCCAACAATAGCAGTTGATACTGAAGTAGCACAGACCTGTCAAGCTGGTGGAACTATAGCTGAGAGTAAATTTATGATCACTGGACGCGGTGGCTTGCCCCCTAACCCAGGCGATGCCCTCAGCACTGATGCAGTGCAAGTAGATTTGGTGACTCTCAATCCAAAGGGCGATCGCCGCGATCGCCCATATTTTCCCACCAAAACAACTACCCCTGCACCAGAACGCATCATAGAAGCTACTGATTTGGTGCTAAACGAAAAAGGGGAAGTCGTCCTGACAGCAAATGTTCCCACCACGCCCCATAGTCCTTGGTTTAACTCTGCATCTTGTAGAGCAAGTTAGCATTGGACTTCACTGGGACTGGAATGCCATTGCATCGCCTGACAATGGGATTGTATCAACTTACAATAAGTAGCTCGGCGCAATTAAAAATAACTGGTGATGGCTGTCATTTGTCCTTAGTCATTCCTCCTTGGTAAGGGTTTCAAGCCCATTTACGTTTTGTTACATAGTTTAATTTATTTTCACCGACTTACTTACTGCGCAGCTTTTGGCAAAAAAATAAAAAATGTGTAGAACAAAACCCAACCGAAGAGCGGGGTTTGTTGGGTTTCGCATTGCGCTCAACCCAACCTACAAATATTAAAAACCTACGCAGTATTGAAAAGTTTTACTGAAAATATAAACGAATATTGACAAATACGTCCTTCACTGCTAACTTTCTAAGTTGCAGCACTCCACGTTTAGTTCAGTTGCAAAATCATTCAAACCAACAGCTTGCAACATCGCCGTCCAAGAAGGATCTTGCGAATTGATGCGACGCAGTTCACTAGCAACGCTCAACGCGTCATACCAAATACCATTGGTTCCATAAAGGGTTACGCGCTGGGTTGGTGTCGCTTTTTCCAATTGAGTTTTCAAAGCAGGGTTCGGTCGCTCCCGTTTTACGTACCCTTCAACATTAGCAACAATTTGATTGTCTTTATTACAGTATATGTTGAAATACCAACGATACCGCTTACCTGTCTCCAGAGGTGCTGCTTTTGACGGCAAACGAAGGCTGACTACTCCAGGTGTCGCCGTTAAAGAAGTCTTGTAAATAGTTTGATTTTGGGCTTCATCTTCTAGCACAAACTCTCCATAGGCAAAGTCGGATGAATAAGGAACATAAAATAAAAAACTAGGATACCCAGCGATCGTTGTTCCAAAGACCAATTCTGGATTTGAATAAATAGGTACTAAGGCTGTGAGTCGCTTTTGAGAAGAAGTCAGGGGCTTGTTCATCTCCTGACTACAGCCACGGCTACCTGCTTCTGTTCGCTTACCTGGTTCTCCGGTGTCTACTGGTGGAGGCGGCGCAGCGAAAATCAATGAGTTATTTAATTGTTCCTTGGAGTCTTGAGGCTCTGCCCGCACTTGTATACAGCTAAGGAATGTTAAACTAACGGCGAGGAAAATTTGAATCTTTTGCATAAGTAGGTCGGCGCAATTAAAGATAACTGGTGATGGCTGTTATTTGTCCTTTGTCATTCGTCCTTGGTAAGGATTTCAAGCCTGTTTACGTTTCGTCACATAGTTTGATTTATTTTCACCGACTTACTTAGACAATTTCATGTTTTTATGACTCATACCATTTTGGATTTTAGACTTTCCTGCGGAACCAATCATTTTTCAAATTGGTATCACTTTGTAGAAATAAGTTGTTGCAGACTTGGTTGTGAAGATAGGTAAATCGCCACTGTACCGCCAGTAACGACTAAAACCAAGGTTGACGGAACTAAGGGAACCCAAATGCCCTGATAAAATAGAATTAAGCAAAGAACGTATAAGATTACAAGTACACATCCTCCCGCTAGTACTAAATATACTCCCGACCGATCGCCAATAGGGAATGTCTGCAATACCATCAAAGCGAGTGTCTGCGACACGGCGTAGCCGAACGCACCTCCAACCACAGACCAACCTGAAATCCACAACACTTCACCCCAAACAGGTAAAACTCTTATCAAAGGTCGCCTATCCATAACAGCACTCACTAACTGACTGACCATTTGTGCTTGCAGAATCACCCCCGGTATTTCTTGAGAAGAACCCTGCTCACTCATGTAAGGGGTAGGAATATAATCACGGAAGCTTTGGGCAGTAGTACCAATGAGAACAATTCGGTCTTTGACTTGATCAGGGTTGACCTTACCCTTAAGAACATCTGTGAGCGTGACTTTAGGAGCAATTTCTAAAGGAGAACCTTGATAAGAGCGGTAATTGAGCAATATTTGATAGCCCCGTGTATCGGCTTGTTGATAGCCTCCGATGTGCGATTTTCCTTTGGAGACACTTCGTGAACCCAACCGTTTAACAACAACGTTACCTAGCTGCAAATCCCCTTGGGGGGTGTATTGAGCAGAAATTCCTTCTTTCTTTAAGTAGTGGAATGCTAGTTGGGCGTTAAGGGCGTAATGTGCAGTACATGGGGACGTTGGGTCTGCTGGTTGCATTGCTAATAAATGACGACGCAAAACATGATCTGAGTCTGGGATAATATCACTAAATCCTTGGCGTTCTGGTGGAACCCCTTTTGGAGATGGAACTCCTGGATAGTTTTGTGTGCGATCGCTAACTTTACAAATTGCAAATAAATTGTCATCTGTTTGCCAACGAGTGGTTAAATAAGCTTGGTTAGGTTGTACTGGTTCGCTACGATAGATATCCAAGCCAATGGTTCGCGGTTTCAACTGTGCAAGTTTGTCCAACAGTCGCGCCAGTGCAAGATTTGACAGTGAGCCACTTCTTTGCTTCTGCTCTGGTAGGTAAAGATCATCTTCAGTTATAGTGACTATCAAAAGGCGCGAATCTTGCTTTTCTTGTGGACGCGATCGCATTAATTGATCGTATGAGAGCAACTCCCATGTTTGCAATCCTCCTTGGTGTCTGATTCCTAATACACCAGCAGTTACCAGCAAACTCAAAAGTAACAAACTTTCGAGACGACGAGTATTAAAAAACCATCGGGACTTTAACCAAGTTATTGGCACTACGGCAGGATGTTCGCTAATTACTGGCAACCAACTTGCACCTGGATATTCCTTTTCTATTCCTTTGAGCCTTTGTCTGGCAGTGCGAACCGCAGCATATATAGATTGTCCTGATGAAAAAACCTCTAGAAAATGCTTTAAAAATGTTTGAGCTACCTGATCTGGAACTGGTTCCCGCATGACAATAATTTGCGGAATCTGCAAATCTTGTAGTTCTCGCGCTAATCCTAATCCATCACAGGAGTTAAAAATCGCTAATTGTAAACCGTTGGCAACAGCATTTCTCAGGGCATATCTGAGTTCATCAATTGTTAATTTATCTGTCTCATTAATATAGATACAACTAGTTTCAGCCTCACTCTTACTATGACCTGCGAAAAATAAAATATTCCAAGGTTGTTTCCACAATTTGTCGTTGATATCTGAATATTGAGGTTCTACTAAAAAGGTTGTAGTGGCATTAGGTAATTTCTCTAGTAACTGGCGGTCTTGCTCCACATCAATACCCTGGCTATCGCCCAAAATTGCCAAAATTCTAATTTTATTCCTAAAGGTAGATGTCTGCAATGCAGCTGTTACTGGTTCTGATTCTGGAATGCTGAGAACAACTTCAGCTTTGAGGTAATCTCGGTCTATCAAATCCCACAAATGCCAAGGAAGTTTTTTGAGTTGCAAGCAATGAGTGCGAATCAACACCCGCACTTCTTCATCTGGCATCAAGTGTTTAAGCCATTTTTCCCGCACGGGACGAAAAGACTCTGACAGCAACCAGTTATTCAGATGCTCCCGCACCTCACTAGCTTTTGTGTCGCACTCCTTACGTCGCTGGGAGATAGAACCATCGTAAATAATTTTTTTGGCTTTGATGCGGGTAAATTTCCACAAGTTGCGATATGTAGATTCCCACTGGGCAATTGCTGTTGCCATATCTAGGTTGGAGGGCAGCTTGCCAGTCATTTCTGTAGTCGGGCGTTTGCCCTCTTCCCCAATCTCCAGTGTCACTTGCACGCCTAAGTGCAAATCGCCATCTAGCTTCAGCACAACTAACTTTCTCATTGGCAGCACCCCCCTGCTGTTGTTCTTAACAAATGGCAAAATTTTCTATAATGCTGATATCTCCCAGAACAAGTTTTATGCTGAAACGTTCTCCCACCTCACAACTAAACTCCAATTGAATATTCTTATTGCTGCTTCTAGTTTGGGCTTCCATCACAGATGCCCCTTCAAAATCTAGCACAATTAAATGAAGATTTTCCGGCAGATAATCTTGTCCATTTGTCGGATGAACTTCTATGATAATGTCCATCTCTTGTTCATTGTTTGGAGGCAGACTCAGGACTAAAATCACTGCTTGATTCCTCAAAACTTTTCCGAAATCAATCAGCTTGCCCCTACTAATAAAAGCACCTGCTTCACTTCTCAGACTCCCTGCTGGATTGACACCTTCAGTGCCTAAAAGAGTTTCAATTTCTTGCCAACCGGCTTCAAAAATATTCTCCAGCCACTGCTTCAGTTTCACTAAATCCTGATTAGAGGTAAGGGAATCATCAGCTATTTCAGCAAGCTGGAATTGAGAAAGTTCTTCTAAATACTCCAATAAATTGTCTAAAGGTTGCAATTCGTTAATCGGGAACAAATCAGTTTGTACGTGCTTGACAAATCCCAGCAGTGTTGCTTCTCTAAATGATTTGCTGATTTGCACAGCTACATAGCCAATTCGATTTGATTGTACTTCAGGCGGCACATAAACAAATTGTGCATCTTCTAATACTGGGCGACATTCTAACAAGCCCAAGTTCTTTAGCGACAAATCAGCGACATCCATCAGTGTCTGTTCTATGACATTCCAACTGTTACTTTTATTCAAGTCTGTCTCAAATCCCATGCAACGTAGATAAGAATTGGCGAAAGACACAGATAGAGTATTGAGATAAACTTGTTCAGCTTTTGCTTGGGTGGCTTGTTGCCGGCGTAACTCTTCTGCTCGATGCCTTCCATCTACAGGTATCGGGGCTGAAAATCTTAAAAATTCTCTGATTTTGCTCATATTTTTTGCCTAACTAATTAGATTATTTTAAATATTAAATATATAAATATTCCTGAAACTTATTAGCAAACTTTTTCAAACAACGTTGGTAAAAATTATGTAAACAGGTGATTCCAATGCCCCATTCTGCTGAAATATCTTTCCAGGAAATACCTGAACATCTTCTTTTAGCTATAGCTTGAAAATTTGCCTCTGGATGACCTTTGATGTGTTCCTTGGAAAAAATTAATTCTGGGTCAGCTTCTATACATTCTCTTACTTGTTCAAATAAAGACATAGGCTGAGACGAGGGTAGATTTTCCCAGCTAGAACTTTCGAGATTTATTTCATTTTCTTTACCCATAACTTTGGGGATAGCTTCTGGAAAAAAACGTTTAGTTAATAGCATATTGACCCAAGTCATTACTTCGCCGCGTTCTGGGTCATACTTATTAATATTGTTGTCTTGACAAAGATAGAAAAATAAATTTTGTACTGCCTCATCATAAATATCTTCATAAAGTAGTTGAAATTGACCTTTATAAGGATGAACAAGCTTACCTGATTGCCAAATAGCATTAATCAGCCGTGTTAAAGCTATCCGCTTTTCCTTAGTTAGGTGTGTGTATTGTTGGGCTGCGATCGCTAATTCTTTAAGCTGTGTATTTAGTTGTTTTCTCCAGTCATTAGTCATAAAAGACCTCGAATCAGTACGCACCAAGCTGCGAATTTATATATATCTCATGTATTGATCGCGACTTTTACACAAACCAGCTACAATTGTTACAAAACTTTTTGCTCATGCATTTAACTGGGGGCTGTGAAGATAAGTAAGTTGGCGCGAAAAAACCTAAATATGTTACGAAACGTAAATAGGCTTAAAACCCTTGTAAATGACGAAGGACAAATGACAAATGACAGCCTTAGCCAGTTAGCTTTAATTGTGCCGACCTACTTAAGCGTAGATTGATAGTGTTTTATGAAATAAATTTGCTTAAATCAAAATCCTCTTCTTGGGAGTTATCTTGAAACCTTTCATGGCTGAGAATCAATAAAATCCTTTCAGAATAATCTACTGCACCCCGGATTTCTGATTGTAAGATTTCAAGTCCACCATTGGCATATTCTTCAAAAATATAATTACGTTTTTCGTTATTGTTTCCTTCTTCGAGAGATAAAACTTTTATGTCTTGAGTTTCAGCAATTGCTATTAAATTTATTACCGTATTATATCCCCTGACTATAAACTGTTCTTGGGGTATTGGCGATGGTTCCCTTTTAGAAATCTCTCCCAAAACCACCCGCCTTTTATGTTTTGCACCCAAAGCTGCTGCAAACACAATCACATCAGCAAAAGTATTAAAAGGCCCTGTTGCACCATCTGAAGATGTTAAATCCTTCACCAACTCAGCCTTATCTTTAGCAACCCTGATTCTGCCAGTTTCCGCCATTGTTATAATATTTAATGTGTAGCTATTTTAACCGAAAGCCAAGAGCGATGCCTACACCTACGCACTTGGCAAGGTATGATTTAATCAAGGATAATTTAAATTTTACATCTTCTCTTCTCTCTGCGTCCTCTGCGCCTTGGCGGTTCGTTTCTCCAAAACCTATATTGCAAACTGAACATCCTCATAAACCAAAGAAATAGGAAAGCGAAAATCAACGCTAGTTAAATTAACCTCATCCCCTTCTTCATAAGGATGTAATTCCCAAATCCCTTTGTCATTTATACGAAAGCAATCTAAACTAATTTTTTCAGCATCAATGAGGACATATTCTTGTAAAGTCTGAATACGGCGATACTGAATAAATTTTTTGCCTCTATCGTAAGCTTCTGTACTTGGCGAAAGAACCTCGACAATTAAACAAGGATACTGAATAAATTTAATCGCTTGTCTATCTCTTTCATCACAACTCACTACAACATCCGGGTAATGAAACGGGCCGTTCTCAGTTACTCCTACTTTTGCATCTGCCATAAAAGCACGACAGGAACTTCCTCGGAGGTGACTTTTTAATGCCGAAGCTAAGTTTAAGGCAATACTAGTATGGGGAATAGTACCGCCAGTCATAGCGAAGACTTCACCATTGATATATTCGTATTTAATATCTTGGTGTTCTTCCCATTCCAGGTATTCTTGGGGAGTCATATACTTTCCGTCTGGACTCGCAACCATAACTTTATCCTTTAAAGATTACGTTCAACCGCGATAATTTCAGTATACTCAAACTCATTTGGACTTTGTTTCACCAAAGGATATCTTTCACCACCCAACTGAATATAATCTTGTTCACAATCCGGCTTAGATGAATAATAGGTAAGCACATATTCTCTACCGATTCTATTTGTCATTTCTGCTTCTACCTCACCTCGCCACTGAGTCTTAGTAACTAAAACTATCAATTGATTCGCTAATTGGGGAATTGTCTTGGCAATATGTCGCCGCGAATTCTCATCCAAACTACCAAAAGGTGAATCCATGACAATTGGGAAAGTGCTACTATCGGGAATCATCATCATTTTTCGCTTTTCACTCCATTCCCGCACTTTGTCAATAATACTAGCTATAAAAGATAAACTGAGAATTTGATTCTCCCCGGTGGATGCTGCAACAGGTGCTTCTATACCTGTAGTATTTTCTACTAATGTCAGTTCATATTTATCACTAATTTTAGGAATATATGGAGTTACAGAAATCTCAGTAAATATCTCTTGCACTCGCTTTTCTAATTGCAGACGAAATTGTTGTTCTTGACGATTTTTAACTTCTGTTAACCGTTCGATTGCATCTTGAGTAGCGTTAATCCGTCGCTGTGCTAAAGTTTGCTTGTCTTCATTCAGCTTTTGTTTGCTGATTTGTTTATTCAAATCTTCAATTTCGGTTGTGAGTTGAGCAATTTGCTGCTGATTTGCACCTTGTTCTCTATTTAATTCATCAATTTTACTTTCAATTTCATCTAACCGTTTTTGCAAACTGCTAATTTCTTCATTAGCATCTTTTCGCAATCGTTCTTGAATATTGTCTAAATCACCTTCAATCTGAGATATGCTTTGCCTTAATTGATTAATTCTAGTTTGTTCTCTATCAACTTCTTCCCAAAAACCTATGGCTTGCTTGTCAATTTCATCTACTTGAGCTATCATCCGAATTGCAGTTTCTTCTACCGCCGAAGAACCTGCTTTATTTAACCAAGTACTCACATGAGTATGAGAATGATTACCCTCGTGTAACTCTGCACCACAAATACAGCGTTGAGAATTGAGTAAATCATTGATAAATTCCCGCGAAATTCCTGATGTTAACTCGCCTCGTTGCTTCAAATCATTGATAATTCCTCGAAACTGGGATGTAGTTTCTGACAGTAAAACGGTATAACCCCGTGTGGAAATAACTTTTTTCAGTGCTTCTTTAGTTTTTTTATATTCTTCTTGATTCGCCGCTTTTTGCGATTCTAAATTTTGCCATCTCTCTTGCAATTCCTTAGCAGCACTTAGTTCTCTTAAACGGTTACTTGTCTCTTTTTTAAAAGTTTGTTGATATTCTAACTCTTCTTTAATTTCCGTTTGCCGTTTGTTAATGCGTTCACGTTCTCGCTCTATTTTTTCTTGCTGTCGTAATAGTTGTTTTGTTTGGGAATCACCAATAGCTTTTAAATCATTTTCTAAAGTTTTTTTAGCATCTCCTAAATGTCTGATAGAACGGTTGATTACCTCCACACCCAAGAAGATTTTTGTAGCTTCAGCAATTTCAGCTTTTTTATCAGAACGGACTATTTCTTCAATTCGTTCGCCGTCAAAGAAAAAATATTGATGTAAAGTAGCGGGTAAAATCTGATTAATTATATCGTCTGGTTGCTGAGTTGGTATATTCCATTTGCCATCATCTGCACCAACCCACATGGTTAATTGAGTTTTGCCAGCGTCTAAGTCATTTTCGTTTTTATAACCCCGACAGGCGCGTTTAACTCGATAGCGTTTACCTTCATGTTCCCAGCCAATTTCTACCCAACATTCTACAGCTTGACTTTTTTGAGCCTCTGCGATCGCACGCTTATTTACTAACTGTTCTATGGATGCAAATGCTGCACTAAATTTTTCATATAATACCCAAGTAAAGGCATTTAGTAAACTAGTTTTTCCAGAACCATTATTGCCATGAATAATCGTTGTGTTGTTAACATCTCCACCCGCTAAGATCATCTCTGGTGTTGTACCATAAAAGGAGCGAAAGTTGCATAGCTTGATTGAAGTCAGCTTCATCGCACCTCTTCCTTAATAATGTCCACAATATTATCATTTATATGGCTGTTAATCTTCTTATCTAGTCTGCCTTTTTCCAGCTTCCATACCCGCTCAATAATTTGCCGTACTTCCGGCGGAGCGTTGGTTATTAGCTCCTGCACATCATCGATATTCGCCTCTTGTGACATCTTCGGTTTGGAAATATACTTTTTCTATATTTTAACTTTCTCTAGTGCTGTATTTACCTCCGTAAAGCTACTGTTAGCGTTATCTTTAATTTGGCAAAAACTATTTTTTCCAATTTCTAATTTTCTTTGAAAAAAGACTTTATTATTTAATCGACTTCTGTTATGATTAATATCAACAGTCTAGATCATAATGGGATGTAAGTGCCTTTAAAATTTTTACTTACATCCCATTACGATCAAACTCATTATTTTATTATTTCATATTTGATGCTTCTTTTTTCAAAACTCGAAAAATTTTACAAAAAAATACAACTATATAATTCATCATCAAATATCTAATAAACCATACCGCTTTTGTAAATCAAGTAACTTCATTCTTGCAACGCCTGCGTTATCAGCTAAATCAGCAAACTCCACAAAGCGGCGCAATTCCTTCTTCAACAGATTACGCTCAACTTCTATGGTTTCTCTATCTAAATCTGGTGGTAAAACAATCATGTCAAATATTGTTGCGCGTTCCTTAGCAGGATGAGGACGTAAAACCCGCCCCCGTCGCTGAATAAATTGGCGCGGATTACCGGAACTAGATAAAATCACCGCAGTTTGAATTGCCGGAATATCTACACCTTCATCTAAACAACGAATTGCGACTAAACCTTGCAATTCCCCGCTTTCAAATTGATGACGCAAAATTTCTCGTTCTTGTAAAGTTGTTTGGGCTGTATAGGTACTTACCTTATACCCTAAATCCGCCCCCAGAATTTTAGCAACAGCTTTGAGTTGGCGTAGCGACGAACGTTGTCCCGCATCTTGGGAACCATCACTACAATAAAAAAGAGTGTGAGTAGTTTCGCGGCGAGTTATCATTAATTCATGCAAGGCGGTTAATTTATTTTCCGCCGCACCAATTAATCTTGCCCGTTGCATCAACAACGGCTTTAAATCTTCATTGTCTTCAAAATTTCCTGCTTGCCCATTTTCTCGTTCTCTATATAGTAGCGATCGCCCAATTCTTTTAGTTAGCTTTAAATAAGCAATACTTTCGGCTTCAGTTAACTCTACCAGCACTGGATAATACAGATAATGTACCAAAGCACCTTGAGCGATCGCATCCCTCAAAGTAAACTCTGGCTGGAGAACTGGGCCAAAATAATCAAATAAAGATTGTGTACCAAAATCATCAAAATACCTCTCCGGTGTGGCAGATAAAGCCAATCTCAACCCCACACTGCGCGGTAAACTTTCTTCTAACTTGGGTGCGCCTAAATTATGCGCCTCATCCCCAATAATTAAAGTTTTGGCGGGAAAATATTTGAGTTGAGACCCAAATCCATCTCCAATTAAAGTAGAGTTTGTAGTAATCACCGTGACAAATCTTTGAGAACCAGAACGCAGATTATAAATTTGGGTAGAAAGTTGACTTTGCCAAGTGCGTAGATTCTCAAAAGCTAAAATGGGTTGCAAATTAAATTTTTCACATTCTCGCGCCCATTGGGTGACGAGATGGCGGTAGGGACATACCACCAACAGAACTTGTAAATTAATCTGCTGATATAATTCACAAGCGATCGCTAATGCGGTAATTGTTTTACCACTACCAGTAGCCATTTTCAGCGTCCCTCTACCATTGTTAGTAAACCAGCTAGCGATCGCTTGTCGCTGATATTGCCGTAATTGCAGAGACATAGGCATTCTTGGGCATCCTGGTAATGGTTGCGGAGTATAATAACTGCCCAAAATTTCCCTTGCAATTGGTAATTTCAAGCGGAAAGTGGGCAGTTTTTGCTGCACTGAATTTGACGTCAGGTACATAGGGGGGTTAGGAGTTGGGAGTTAGGAGTTAGGAGTTAGGAGTTAGGAGTTGGGCGTTGGGAGTTGGGCGTTGGGAGTTGGGAGTTGGGCGTTGGGCGTTGGGAGTTGGGAGTTGGGCGTTGGGAGTTGGGAGTTGGGAGTTGGGCGTTGGGAGTTGGGCGTTGGGCGTTGGGAGTTAGGAGTTGGGCGTTGGGCGTTGGGCGTTGGGAGTTGGGAGTTAGTAATTTAAAACTCATAACTCATAACTCATAACTCCTAACTCCTAACTCCTAACTTCTAACTTTCTTGTTACTCAGTTGTAACCACGCCAAACACCAATGAGAGAACCTTGTACCTGTACTTGTTGAGCCATGACTTCAATGGGATTGTACTTAGGATTTGCTGGTTTCAGGGTAACGCGATCGCCACTCCGATAAAAACGTTTTAATGTCGTACCAAATCCATCTACTCTGGCGGCGACGATGGTGCCATTTTTCAAATGATTTGGTTCTGCTACTGGACGCAGAAATACCACATCGCCATCAGTAATTAAATCTTCAATCATGCTATCGCCAGCTACGCGCAAAGCATAGGTTTGGGGAGGTAACTCGAAATTAGAAAAGTCTAAATGATCTACAGCATCAGTAAATGGTTCTATTAAACCACCAGCAGCGATCGTGCCCAAAATTGGTACACCTTGCTTCACAGACCGCAAAATCCGAATCGTTCGCGCTTGGCCTTCAGTCCATTCTATATATCCCTTAGCGCGTAAATGTTCTAAGCGACTTTGAATTGGTGCTGGTGACTTCAAGTTCATCGCTTGCATCATTTGTCTAATTGAAGGCGAATGCTGGTGCGATCGGATGTATTCTGTCAACCATTCGTAAAGTTCTTGTTGAGCTTCCGTTAGACGTTCCATAAATAAAGGGGGAAGTAATTATAAATGTCTTTAGAACATTAGTACTACAAAAAACTCCCCATAACAAGAGAAAAGTAAAAATATCCTAAGTCAAAAGCAAGATTATTTTATTTTCTTTTACCCATTTATTTTTGATTCTTTACAAATTAAATAGTTAAGAGCCAGCAGCACACTTACTACTCTGACTCCCAACTCCCAACTCCCAACTCCTAACTCCTAACTCCTAACTCCCAACTCCTAACTCCCAACTCCTAACTCCTAACTTTTTTCATTCCGCCCCTAAGATACTGGCAAGCAAAGCCTTTTGAGCGTGCAAGCGATTTTCTGCCTGTTCCCAAACTCGTGATTGAGAACCTTCAATAACAGCTTCGGTAATTTCTTCGCCGCGATGGGCTGGTAAGCAGTGTAAAACAATTGCCTGTGGATCAGCAAGGCTCAATAGCTGCTCCGAAATTTGGTAAGGCTGGAAAATTGGCATCCGATTGTCTGCCTCTGCCTCTTGCCCCATACTCGCCCAAACATCAGTGTAAAGTACAGCAGCTCCCTTAGCCGCTAGTTCTGGATTATGAGTGAGAAGGACTTCAGTTTTGTGATTAGCGATCGCTCTTGCTTGTTCTACAATCCTAGAATCTGGCTCATATCCGCTAGGGGTGGCAATTCTAACATTCATCCCCACCAAAGCACAGCCCAACATCAAAGAATTAGCGACATTATTTCCATCACCCACGTAGGTTAAAGTTAACCCAGCAAGAGTGCCAAAGCCTTCTTGAATCGTCAATAAATCCGCTAATACCTGACAGGGATGTTCTGCATCGGTAAGCGCATTAATTACCGGAATATTGGCATAGTGAGCAAAAGTTTCCAAATCCTGCTGTGCAAAAGTGCGAATTGCCAAAATATCCAGATATCGGTCTAACACTCGCGCTGTATCCTGTAAAGGTTCCCCGCGACTAACTTGAGTGACATTAGGATTGAGATCAATTACCTGTCCACCCAGTTGGTACATCGCGACTGTAAAACTTACCCGTGTACGAGTTGAAGCTTTGGAGAACAGCAACCCCAAAACTTTATTACATTGCAACTTCAACTGTTGTGATTTAAGTTGAGTTGCCAATTGCAGGAGTTCTTGAAGTTCCGTAGGACTGATGTCCGCTAGACTTAATAAATCTCGTCCGAGCAATGCTGCCATGCTTGTAATCTGTAAAAAATAATTATATATTTCTGTTCCTTTATTCAGCTGTGCCAAGAAAATATAATTTTAGAACTGACTAGATATTTTTGGGTTCAGCCCAGGATTTGAGTTAGCTTTTGCTATGAGTATTAATTTATCAGTAAACCAAAAAGTTTTTTTCAAAGAGTGATGCCTGCGGTGGTCACTGAGCTTGCCGTTGGCGCAGCCTCTCGTAGAGAAGTGCGGGCTACACCTATGCTAATCACACTTGCGTAAGCTACTGCTCAGAAGGCTCTCAATTGTTTCATTACTGAACTAATCGGTTCAGTTTAGCTGTTTGGGGAATTCGCCAACGGTATCCGCATCTCGGCTCAACACCTATTTGGGTGTCCATACGACCTAATTAGGGCAGCCAGTACCGTGCGGCTGCCCAGTAGCTGAAAATATTATTTTTGACAACACAATTGAATTTTATCGGTTTAGATTGAAAACTCCTCTGTTAAAAGGCTCTGGATCAGTGAACCAATTACCACTGACTCCTGTAGTACTTGTAATACCGTTCCAGGTTTGAACGTAGTTCAATGGACGGATATACCGTCGTAGAGTGAAGTTTGTACCTGAGAAATGCCCAGTAGCAATATCTGTTTCAAAGTACCCTGAATTTGGAAAAGTCATTGTAGCAGTAAAACAAGTTCCCTCAGTACATCTGTAAGTACCATTAATATTTAGTACTGTATTTGATCCCGAACCTTGAGTGTTACCGTGATATCCGGTATAAGTACCAACACTAATAGATTGTGAAAGTGCTACACTTGGCGATAGGAGCGTTATGCTGCCCATCATTAAACTTGTTGTCAAAGCCGCTCTCGTTCTAAGATTTGTTTTCATCAGCTTTTCCTTATTTTCTTTCAAATTAAGTGAGTCTTTTACAGTGAAGTTACAGACTTTCTTTTGGGTACAATTCCAGTTATACCAATTACGAAAAGTAGTTAAAAAACTTTACTAGGACTTACGCAAAATCATGAAAAAACGAACCGCCAACTACGCCAAGTACGCCAAGAAATAAGAGTTGCAGAGACTTTTTGCGTAAGTCCTGTTTACATTATTCTCGTGTCTTGGCTACTATGTCTGCTGGTTAGAGTATCCCGTAATTGCAAGTATCATAAGTGACAAAACTTTTAGCGTAGGCGTAGCCCGCCGCAGGCATCGCTCTTTGCAGAAAAAGTTTTTGGTTTACTGGTGATTCTAATCGCTGATTTTTTTGGTTGATCACACTTGCAACGCCAACTTAACCATCTAGGCACACAAAAGCAGCGATATTGGCAAAGTTTCTGGTCTTTTAGCCTAATTTCTGAAGAGGGAGATATTTTTTAGCAATTAAGGGTAGACAAATAAATTGATTATGGTACAATAATAAATTGTGGTTGCTAATTGAGAGCGATGCCTAGGCTGAACTACGCCTACGCCAAACCCGCCAGCATAGCACAGTGGTAGTGCATCCGACTTGTAATCGGAAGGTCGCGAGTTCAAATCCCGCTGCTGGCTTTAACAGAAAACCTCAGGTTTTAGGGGGTTTTGCTTTTTGAGCAATACTCCATCCCGCGATTTAGCAGATTAATATTGTGCTAAATTACCCTGAAATTCAGCGATAACCTGCCGGAAACCAGGGTATTATAGCGCTTCTTAGTTGAGTGCAATACAGACCTAACCCCCAGCCCCTTCCCTACAAGGGAAGGGGAGTAAGATTCAAAGCCTCTCTCCTTTTAGGAGAGAGGTTTGGAGAGAGGTGAGACTGTATTGCTTCCATTCGAGAACCGCTATATTTAGCTGATTGTTCAAACTAAAAAGCGCCCTCTCTTACGAGAGGGCGCTTTCCGATTTAACGAAACTTCCGAATTAACCGTTGATCGCAGGGGCGGTTAGAGCCACAGGAGCAATTTCACCAGCAGCCAAATCCAGAGGGAAGTTGTGAGCGTTACGCTCGTGCATTACTTCCATACCCAGGTTAGCGCGGTTGATTACATCAGCCCAAGTTGCAATCACACGACCTTCAGAGTCAATAATTGATTGGTTGAAGTTGAAACCGTTCAAGTTGAACGCCATTGTGCTGACACCCAAGGCGGTGAACCAGATACCGATTACAGGCCATGCTG
>NZ_JAIVFV010000219.1 GCF_020829445.1 Nostoc sp. CHAB 5836 | reverse complement strand
ATCGCTTCGATGCCATTTGCTGCTTCCTGAACTGCAAAACCGATGGATGTCAGAATTTTCATTAACACTAAACGGCTATCTGTGGAGTCATCAACCACTAAAATGCGGTATTCGCTTTGATCGGGCGGGGGCAAAATTTTAGATAATGTTGGTGTCGCCAATATTTTATCTTCTTCCGCCAGTTGCGGGCTTTTCAGTACATCGATCACTTTTAAAGCATAAACACCTTCAAACTCCTGTTCTAAAATATCTTTGAGTGTTTTTAATGCTCGGACTGAATTAGGAGTGTTACCTGCTACGTAAAGCTTGAGAACGTAAATTTTTCTGGCTTGATTCATATACTTAATGGCTACTCGTGATCAGAGAAATACAATATTCGTTCGCGCATCGTCAGTGAGCAACTAACAGTGATAGCTTGTTTCCAGTTGAACACAGAGCAATAAATTTAATTTAATTTATTTTATTTTATTTATAAATCGAACTCCTATATATTTCGCACAAGTGAGCCAGGATATCTATCAACGTTAGGCGGTAATCAAGTAACGTTTCATTGCTCCTTCCTTCTAATTTTAGCTGGTTAGAAAATTCTTCCATTACCTCCATGTGAATTTCGATAATTTGGGGCACAGGAATATTACTATAAAATATAGTATTGATGAATTTATCAATTTTTTCTTTTAGTGTTTTGTCTGTGCTAAAATAATCTATAATAATCAGGCTATAATCTGATTTAAGCTGTCTTAGTAATCCTTGCTTTTCTGCTGGACTCATCTCCTGAAAATGCTGTTGGCTTTTTTGCATCTGACTGGCAAATACATAGATGTAATTGCCAGTGTATGCTTGAGTCGGATTTGGTTGCGGCCAGCTTGGTAAAGAGTTGGTTGTTACAGAGGTAGTTGCGGGAACAGGTAGGTAGCAAAATTGGGCGATCATCTGATCAATAAATTTCCACACCCACGTCCTAAAACCTTTTTGATTGGCTAAGTAAACTGGATTATCTAAATATTTGTTAACATCAGGTTGCAGAATTAATATCGGTAATAACATTTATTCTTGAATCTATCTCCTTGATCGCCCTGACCAAGAAACGTGGGTTGATTAAGTTTGGTTAACGCTTCTAGGGGAATACTTGGTGTGCAGTAAACTGGTGATTCCAGCCCAAAATAATTTTCTGTGTTAGCAGACAGTTCTAGCTACTCAACAACTTAGTAGAGTACGGCGGAAATAAGTCACCCCTTTGAAATGTCTGAAAACCTTGCAAACTGGTAATTACGAATTACGCGCCGAGGTACTAATGCAGCAATTGAGTGGTAGGACTTACGTAGTTCTTTGATCTGAAAGTATCTGTCGGCATAGCAAGATATAGTGGCTAATTGATTATTTGCATATCTATGTATATAAATAAATTTTTTGATTTTGCTCCTTGATAAGATATTTAAACGAACTTAAAGGTTTGTCGCATTCTAAATCATTATAATTCCTCAAGGTTCTAAAGCGAATCTTTGGGGCCATAATTGTTTTAGCCGTCTCTATCGATGAGGAGTTTAAATACCAGTAAGACACTGGGGAGACTAGTGGCTAAAAATGAGAAACGTCGCCTCTAGGAAAAATGCACTCGTTTGCAAGCAAGTGTCCGTGAAGGTAAATTCCGTTGTTTTAATGGCGTTGAAATAACCAGAGTTGCTTATATGAGTCTTCTTAGAGGATATGACTTCAGGCGAAAAGACCATCAACTGGCAGATGGAAATGCCGGAGGGTTCCACAGGAAGAATGACCCCCAAAGCCCTATGTTAATGCTAGATTACCCGCTTTATGACTTTCAGGCAACCGTACCTAGCTGCCCCCAAACAAGTTCTCTGGCAGTGGTGTTGGAGATTTTTGAGCAAGAGCAGTGCGATCGCTTGGTAGTAGTGAATCAACAGCAATGCCCTATAGGATTGCTGTATTCTGCCCGTTTAATCCCAAAATTATTAGCACATAGTGACGATAAAAATCTAAATTTACACCAATCACTTTCTAGCTGGGGTCAAGGTCTAATTGAGCCAATACAGACAATATCAGCTTCTGAGCGTGTAGAGCAATTGAACTTGCACTTGTGTTATCCACAAGGTGAAAAACACCAGAATTTAGATTGGGCGCTGATTGACCGTGATGGTCGATATTTGGGGCTGCTGGATAGTTCACGCCTGTTGCGATCGCTGGCTAAGGAACAGATGGCTGTGTTACTCAGTTCAGCCGCCCAGAGGTCATCTGATGACCATCGCCATGAGTATGATGCTAGGCCAAATGACCCCAAGTCATTAGGACACCAGCCACTAGTACACTTGCTAGAAAGACTGCCTTGGCCTTTGATGTTGCAAACGGGTACTGGCGAGGTGGTGGCACGAAATCCCGCTTGGTGGCAGCAATTAGGCTCATTGAAAGATCCAGAGGGAGTTAGGCAACACGTAGAGGCAATACTTGTGCCTAACTGCTCCAAAAAACCAGAATATGTCAGCCAACGAGCCATCAAGGTTCATCCCAATGGTAAGGAGAATGAGCATGGTGGTGAAAAAGAACTGACTGAGCAAGAAGCATCTGGTGATGCTGTCTACAGTCGGTGCTATTTGGATAGTCAGGTGGGTACTTGTACCTGCGTTGTGGAAGTGCAAAATGGTCAGGAGCAAATCTGGCAATTTGCCAAAATTCCCTTAGATAGTCCTGAGTTTCAAGTCATGAGTGCTGAGTCAGACGTTGCACTCAGCAATGATTTGTGGTTAATTTTAGCTACTGATGTGACTGAACAGCAGCAGCTTTGCAAAGAACTAGCAGCAAAAAATGCCGATTTAATTCAACTAAATCGGTTGAAAGATGAATTTTTAGCTTGTATTAGTCATGAACTCAAAACTCCCCTAACTGCCGTTTTGGGGTTATCGCGCTTGCTGGTGGATCAGCAGTTGGGAGAACTCAACGAGCGTCAAGCCCGTTATGCGGGACTGATTCATCAAAGTGGACGCCACCTGATGAGTGTAGTTAATGACATTTTGGATTTGACCCGGATGGAAACGGGACAAATGGATTTGACGCCAACGCCAGTAAAAATTAGTGCTGTGTGCGATCGCGCCCTATCGGAGGCCAAAGCCATCCACACTCAAACTACCAAAACTACATCTGCCTCTGCAACTCAAAATGCCCGTTCGTCTGCTCCCCAATTCTGCCTTTCCATTGAACTAGGCTTAGATCAAATAGTGGCAGATGAGTTGCGCTTACGCCAAATGCTAGTACACCTACTTTCCAACGCCTTTAAATTCACCGAAATATCTGGCGAAATTGGGCTACGGGTGAGTCGTTGGGAAGGATGGATTGCCTTTACAGTTTGGGATACAGGTATTGGCATTCCGGAACACCAGCAACACTTAATCTTTCAAAAATTCCAACAACTAGAAAATCCCCTCACCCGCCAATTTGAAGGTACTGGTTTGGGGCTAGTATTAACTCGGGCCTTGGCTCGTCTCCACGGAGGAGATGTCAGCTTCTTATCCCGTGAAGGAAAAGGTAGCCAGTTTACACTACTTTTACCGCCCAGCCCCCCAAAAACAAGCTTTTCTGAACCAGATATGGGAATCAGAGAAGACGAAGAAACACCATACCAACCGACACGGGAAATTCCCACAGTCCCTCGTCAGCATATTAGTACGCCCACACAGCATCATCCTGCTAGTTCGCAACGGTTGGTCTTGGTAGTCGAAGCAGTAGCCCGATATATTGAAGACTTGACTGAACACCTCAAAGCTTTAGGATATCGGGTAGTGATTGCGCGATCGGGGACAGAAGCAGTGGAAAAAGCTCGGCGCTTGCAACCAATCGCGATATTTTTGAATCCGTTGCTACCCCTACTATCAGGTTGGGATGTGCTGACTTTATTGAAATCTGACACTGCAACCCGTCATATATCTGTAATTGTGACAGCGACGGCAGCCGAAAAGGAGCAAGCATTTGCTAACCGAGCCGATGGTTTCTTAAGTTTGCCAGTAGAGCATCAGGTTTTAGCACCAGTTCTGGAAAAATTATGTACTGTACAAGCAGTTGTGCCCCTAGGGTTAAACAACAACGCAATTATCCCAACTAAAACCCCACTGCGAATTCTCAGATTGGTAAATCCCCAGTTGGAATCGGTCAATCCCCACCCCTCACTTCGAGAACACCGAGTAATTGAAGTAGATGACCTAGATCAGGCAGAACTTTTGGCGCGGGTATGGCAGTTTGATGTTATTTTACTAGATGTGGAAAGTACCACCGCCCAAATTTATCTGCAACAACTAATTGGGCATCCACGTTTGGCGGCTATCCCACTGGTTACTTGCGATGTTGCGACTACCCTAATCGCTTCTAAAATACCAGGGTTATCTGTATTTCCTTACTTAACACCATTTGCTAAAGACAACAGCAGCCGTACGGAGAAAACAGATGTCTTACTATCAGTACTGGAAATTGCTTCTGGTATTTGCTGCCCTCCCAATATCTTAGTAGTAGATTTGACAATGCTGCGTGATTTACCACAGGTAAGACGCAAGCAAGTTAAGGGTTATCGGACTGAAAAAAACTGCTCAATTAGTAGTGAAACTGCCGAAAGGGGGTCTGAGTGGTTTCAAGCTTTAATTCAGTACCTCCAAACAGCAGGCTTCAAAGCGGCGATCAGTCCCTGTTGGGCAGAAGTGTTACAACAAATTCGCCACCAAAGCGTTGACTTACTGCTAATTTGTTTAGGAGAATCCCCAATCCACAAAGACGTGCTAAAAGCATTGAAAACATTGGGAGATTCGCCGTTGAAGTTACCACCAATTTTGGTATTGAATCAGCGATTGAATCGCCCAGAAACCACTCTTCAGCCTGGGGTAGGTGATAAGGAAAATGACAAGCAGAAGAAAAATACTTTGGAATCGATAGAAAATGTTGTTGGTGCGATCGCTACCCAAATACTACCGCGATCAATATCAATGAAAGACCTTTTAAACCAGATAAATCAAGCTTTAGCTGTCAATGGTTACAATGACAAATGTTAATGAGGTCATTGGTCATTGGTCATTGGTCATTGGTCATTGGTCACTTGTACTGAGCGAAGTCGAAGTATTGGTCATTTTCAATTGGACAAAGGACAAAGGACAAATGACAAATGACAAATGACAAATGACAAAGGACAATTTAAGATATATCTATTTTTCGATTTTTCTTTTTCTTAAAAGGAACTCGAACCAAGTTATAAGCACCCTTGGTTGATAAACTCTTGTAATCATCTGGCTGTAAGTCCATTTGTAAAAACTTTTTTTGTTCAGCCAACAGCAGCAGTGAGGCAGGTTGTAGTCCTTTGGCAGCCTGGTTTTGAATATGCTCTATAGCCTCTTCGGGGAATCTTAAATAATTGACGTGAATGTGGCTGTAAAATACCACACTAGGCTTTTTGAAGCCAAGCATGATCAATTCTTCATTTGGTTGTTTTGCTTCTAGGATGACCGCAGACAACTGCCTTAAGGGTAATTGACGTTCTCGATCAATAAAGAAGGAAGCAGGTGTTAAGACAAAAATCAAAAACACCACGAAGCCGATTAAATTAATACTGATAATGTAGTTCCAACGGCGACTCAATAATAAACCCGCAACCAAAACTGCACAAACTAGCCAAATTACACCCGCTATTACTGGTAAACCAGATTGTTGAATTAGTTCGTGGAAGTTACTTATAGCTGGATCAGTACCTAATATGTAGGTGATGTTCAACAGTGCTGTTGCCAAAAATGATAAAAACACTACATTCACCCAACCACTCCAGACGGGTGAAGGGGGGATGAGAGGACGTGGGGATGGAGATAAATGATCAAATACTTTCTCTGTATCCCGGTGTCTCACTGTTTCCTTGCCATTTTCATTTTCCGTGTTGGGGAAAAGGTCGCTCCACAATAGGGCTACCAGAATTGCGGCTGCTGGCATTAGAGGCAATACATAGCTAGGGAGTTTGGTGACAGCAATGCTGAAAAAGCCAAAGATGCTAGCAAACCAGAACCCGGCAAATAAACCAAATTGCTGAAAACGTTCAAGCGATCGCCAATGCGATCGCTGCCAAAACTTTAGTCTGACTATGGAGGCTGGTAAATAGACGGAGTATGGCGCAAAGCCCAGCAGTACCACTAAAAAGTAAAAATACCAAGGTGCTGAGTGACCATTAACTACTTCTGTAAAGCGTTCCAGGTTATGATAACCAAAAAAGGAGTTAATGAAATTCCAGCCATTGCGCCAAGTTACTAAAGCATACCAGGGCACTGACAAACCGATAATTATCAGTATACCTACGAAGAGGCGCATTTCCCGCAACACCTCTCGAAGCTTTCCTAAATAAAGTAAAAAGGTGGCAACAATTAGCCCTGGCAAAACAATTCCCACTGGCCCTTTAGTCAAAATTGCCCCAGCAATTAGCACATAAAAAGCTAAGTACCACTTATTAGGGAATGGGGAATGGGGCATCCCTTCTGGTGCGATCGCTACGCGAACGGCTTGGCTCAGGGCAAGTGGGGATTGGGCATTGGTTATTAATTCTGCTCCCCGGTGACTGAGCCTAATCGAAGTGCTGCTCCCTTCCTTGGCTGCGTACCCTAGAAAGAAACAGAACAAAGCTGATGCTATGCATCCGGTGAGCAGCATATCAGAGACACCCGTTCTCGCCCAAATAATAGTTTCGGGATTGAGTGCCATGAGCGCTGCTGCGATCAAAGATATTAAGTAGCGGCGAGTAGGACGTGAAACTTGTTCTAATTCGTCTTGTTTAGCTAAATACCACTGTATAGTGTAAAAACCTAAACAAACTAATGCTAAGGCTGCGATCGCTGAAGGAAGACGTACTGCCCACTCATTCACCCCAATAATGTAATATGCGATCGCCTGACACCAGTAAATTAAAGCAGGTTTATCGAAACGAGTGTCACCATTAAAAAATGGAGTAATCCAATCACCTGTGACGAACATCTGGCGGGAAGCTTCGGCAAAAAGCGGCTCTGTCTCATCAATCAAGCCAATGTTGCCCAAATTCCACCCAAAAGCCACCCAGCCAATCACCATCAACCACAAAATCGACACAGTTACACCAAGGGCTGGATTCTTTCCTATTTTGTTGAACCACTGATCAACAGTGCGCTTAACACTCAATTTCATGCTCATTTGTCAATAGTCAACAATCACTAATCAATAGTCGTTGGTTATCTATCTTTTGTTCTTGGGAGTTTTCAATTCAACTATTTTCCTCTAGTCATTACTCAACACTTTACCAACTGTAGGGTAGCCATGCAAAAATAAAAACCCTACAACAATTGCTTCCGTACTCAGCGAAAAGTCGGAGCTGCGGCTACCCTGCGGGAATGCCAAAGGCGAACCGCCAATCTCAACTTCGGTGACTCAGGACTATTTATTGACTCAGCACTAGTTGCCATTCTCTGTTTTGAGAATTCCACTTAGGTAATTGAGTTTCGCCCACAACATAGGGGCCCCAGTAACGACGAGAACCATCTTGTGCAAAAGCAACTAAAATATCTCCCTTCTCCAGCTTTAAATTATTTTCAGGTAAAGATAGAATCAGTCCCTTCTCACTACCTTCTTGGGGAGCAAAATCCCAATGTGCCGGCATATCATAGTGAGTCTGTTTAGTACCAGAGCTTTTTGCTACCGACTGCCGCGCCAGTAAAGCCAGCCGCACAGGCTGGTTTGTTTGATTGCTCATTCGCAAAGTCCCTTGATTGTTGGCAATGCTTGCTGATTGATCACGCTTTGCCAACACAGGATAAGTATTCTCTTTACTACTATGTTCTACTTGATTGGTTGGGGTAGTTACTGGAGTAGATAGGCTAGAGGAAATACCTTTTTCAGGTGAAACAGCTATAGATGAAGTTGTCTCTTGCTCTTGAGTTTCAGTTGGCACTTGTGAAGATGTATCTGGGCTCGTAGACTCAAAGGATACGCTCACTCCAAAGCATCCCACCAGAGCAACAAGCAGTCCCAAGCAACAGGCTGTAACACCGACGTTACGATACACTGAAGATTTCATATTGATGGTTATTAGAAATAAATATTTTGTGTAGGCTTGACCAAATAGTAGCCTATTAACACAAAAGCCAATCAGAGAAAGTAGCTTTATATATAGGACTTACGCAAAAACCCTCTCAAACTAGATATATTTATTAATATCTTGACTTTTACCCAGAAGTCTCTTTGATGCAAAACACTCGCCTCAATAACTTGTTCGATGCTATTGCTACACGCTTGGGGCAATGGTTTTTAAATCCTTGGCGGCGGCTATCGTTGCTGATCATTAGTTTTTTGTTCGGTTTTTTTCTGGGAAACGCAGTTTCCACCACATCTGGTCAACGAGCAGAATTAGACATTGTGGCAGCTGGTTTTTTAGTACTCTTGATAGAAATTACCAGTAGGATATTTTATAGTCGTAACTTTTCGTCAAGGCGATCGCTCTTGGTGGACTCACTAAATCTCCTCAAAATTGGTTTCACCTACAGCCTGTTTCTCGAAGCCTTTAAGCTGGGATCGTAGGGGGATGAGGGGGATGAGGGAGATGGGGGAGATGAGGGAGATGAGGGAGATGAGGGAGAAGGAGCAAGCAAAAGAAGCTGCGTTGGCAGATAAGTTAAGGGCTAAAGCTTTTGGGATCACGTCGGAAAATGTCGATGAAGTTATAGAAAGGCGATCGCATTTACTAAAATCTGTTTTTCCAGCTTTTAGCCGCTTCTGCCAAACTAGCCTCCAGGTGGAACCCCAGGAAATGTTACAGGTATTGTGGGATTTGTGGCTTCCTTTGGGAATTAAGCTAGCATCGCAGCGCCAACAGTTAGGTCGTCCTCTGATTCAGGGAATATTGGGAGGACAAGGCACTGGTAAAACTACAATGTCCAAAGTTCTCAGCTTGATTCTTCAGCATTTAGGATATCACACTCTGTGTTTATCTTTGGATGACTTGTATAAAACTTATAGCGATCGCTTGCTTTTGACACAGCAAGATTCCCGCATAATTTGGCGCGGCCCACCAGGAACCCACGATATAGATTTAGGCTTGAATGTACTAGATCAAATCCGCCAGTCGCAAAGTCCAGTCATGGTTCCCCGCTTTGATAAATCTGCTTTTGGAGGTGCTGGCGATCGCACTACTTCCGAAATGGTAACAGGTGTAGATATTGTACTATTTGAAGGTTGGTTTGTGGGTGTGCGACCAATCGACCCAGATCTATTTAATACCGCACCACCGCCAATTGTTACAGATGAAGATCAAGCATTTGCCCGTGATATGAATCATCGCCTCCACGATTATTTACCACTGTGGGAGCATTTAGACAGCTTAATTTTGCTCTATCCCACTGATTACCGATGTTCTTTGGAGTGGCGCAAACAGGCGGAACAGCAGATGATTGCTGCGGGGAAATCGGGGATGAGTAATTCAGAGATAGAGCAATTTGTCAATTATTTTTGGCGATCGCTTCACCCGGAATTATTCATCAAGCCGTTGGTAAAAAATGCGACGGTGGTTGATATGGTGATTGAGATTCATGCTGATCATAGCTTTGGTGAAGTGTATTGCGATCGGGCTAATTTGTAATTGGGAGCAATGCGATGCAAGTTAGACGGCAGCGATCGCAAATTTATATACTGAAATGATAAGTAAATTAAATCACTATACTTTAAAGTGTTTTCACTCTCTTTTATTAAATCTTAATTTTGTTCTTCCCCCGTCAACAGCGATTACAACTCTCTGTCCCTTAAGAATATTCCCACTTGGTAAATTTCCCAGTTGTAGATTCAATATTTTAGATTGACGGAGATTAATCCCAATTTTCCCAAACTGATATGTCAGTCTTTCAATCCGTTTTAAACTAATATTGATCCCCCAACCTATTAGAATTGTACAGGCAGCTTCAAATGAACCAGCAATTGCGCCATACTGAGTGACAGTTGACCAAACCAATGGTGTTAATCCTTCTTCCATTCCTAACCATTTTAAAAATGGATAGAAACCTTGATTATTAGATTTAATCCCACTCTTTTTTTCACTAATTGTGACTACATATGGTAGTATTAGAGTAACCAAAACATTTCCGACTGTTAATATTTGTCTTTTCCTAAAACCATGTCTATGAGTTTCGGGATGCCACCAACCTTGAGT
>NZ_JAIVFV010000218.1 GCF_020829445.1 Nostoc sp. CHAB 5836 | reverse complement strand
AGGAAAAAGGGGATTTCTCCACCTAAATACTCATTTAGACTACCCGCGATACTCATTTTTGTATCAAGGGTTGCAAATGTAAAAAGTAAGACATACTGTACTGATTTTTCCAATGAACAAACAAGTCAGCAAAGACGTTGAACTGCCAAGAGTAAAACGGAGACATGATTCTTGGGATGGAAAAACTATTGAATACTTGGTGAATCATCAATCAAAAAAGTCGGCAGGTGAACTGACAATGGAAGCAGTGACAAGTTACTGGCTAATAGAAGCATTAGTGGGGAAGGTAAGTAAAGAGGAATTTATTGAAGCTTGCTTATCAAGTATTGGGCAATTGGAAGGAAAGCTGGTAAAGATTAGAATTTTAATGCAAAAGGTTTCTAATTCTTTTGAAGTAGATAGTAGTGCGATTTTGCCACTACAACAAATAGAGCAGAACAAATCATCGATTTCAGAAAAAAGCTTGCCAATCTCAACAAATGTGATTCGCAAAGATAAAGAAGAACAAGAGGAACTAGAGCAAACAAGTCAACAGGAAGAATCCTTACTATCTGATGATGACTTGGGATTAATGGACTTGAAAATGACACAAGACTTATTAATCGCTACTCAACTGTTGGGATTTGACGAAACAAACGGTAATAAAAATTTATGACAACTACAAATACTAATCACGACAAATCAAGCCAAGTCGTGCAGTTTATACTAACGGCAGACTTGGGGGGTAGTTCAACCAAGGCGATCGCCCAGATTTATCCGGCGGGAGTGCCATTTGCATTGCGGATGAGTCCAGAAGTTGCCGATGTGGGAGAGGGTTCAACCAAACATTTAACTGTAGATGCGCTGCCTGATGATAGTGCTTGGGTGAGAATTGGTCAGGAATATTCTGTCTTAGGGAGTATTGCAAAAAGAGAGTTTGCTGGAACTGCGGCACTGCAAGATTTGAAGTCTGAATATGCCTTGTCAAAGGTTGCTGGTTTGTTGTGGTTAGCTAAACGTCAAATAAATGTAGATATGAAAGAAATGTTTCTCCAGATTTTGCTACCACCTGGAGAAGAGAAGAATGTACAAGATTTGGCTAAAAAGTTTGTCTTGAATTATAGGCAAGGAGTAATAACGCCAACGGGAAGAATGAAAATTCAGGTCAACAGCTTCAAAATTCTTCCGGAAGGAACAGGTATTATTTCTTACAGGAATCGCGCTCTAGGTAATGTATTTCCTCAAAAAAATATCGGATTGTTAATGCTGGGTCATCGTAATGCCAGTTTTACCCTTTCAGAAAAAGGGAAGCTAGCAAAGAAAGAATCGACAGACTTGGGGATGAATTGGGTGTTACAAAAGTTTGTCGAACGTACTAGCGTAGGACTATCGAAAGATGATCCGTGTATAGCGGCGGCTTTAGTGGAGGTAAGTAAAGGTAATTTCACTGCATTACGAAATTTGTCACGTAGGAATACACCATCAGGAATTAACTCGGATTTAGAGTTGTTTAAATCAGTTTTAGAAGTGATTCGGGATGAATACTGTCGAGCATTGCTGCGGTGGGTGAAAAACCATGTACCATTAGACGAAGTTCTCATCTGTGGTGGTACTGGTGAGTTTGTGCGTCGAGAACTGACACAATATTTTCAAACAGAAAGCATCCCTATCGTTTGGAATGGTGGAGTAGTTATTCCCAAATCCTTAGATACCGTTGGCTTGGGTGAGCGACTGGCTGATGTTTGGGCAACTCATATTAGTTATGTGAGAATGCTGGATGAAAATTTTTGCTATGAGCGCAAACAGAGATTAGTACCAGATTCTTATTCCCCAGCAGTTAATCATCTCACTTCCATGAATAAAGTGTAGCTTACATCTTGCACCTTTCCTCATCTGAAAGTGCGACTTTTCAAGATGGTTGGCTCAAACAATAACAAGCGTGAACAATTAACATTGGCAAATTGATATGGCTGAAACGACACATTTGCAGGTACAAGAATTATCACGATTTGCCCAAGAGCAAGACTTCAATCAGCAATATCGACAGTATTTCGGGGATGTCTGGGACGAAGTTGGAGTTAAAGATATCTCCAAAATGACTATCCAAGATGCCGAGCAAACCTTGAAGGTACTAGCTCAGGGTGAAGCATCTCCCCAATTCATCAAATCTCTACTAGCACAAGCAGCAATTGATGGTGCTACACCCCAGGTTTTGGAATATTTCTTGAATAGTGACATTGACGGCGATGGGCGGACTCTGGCACAAGAATTATTTCAGGATGGGACGAACCCATTGGAGCCGGATACACCCCAACCACCACCGAAAGCACAGGTTCTATCCCCATCTCTACAACCAGATTTGGAATGGCAAATATAGCATAAACTCGCTAACTTTACTAGCTACTCCAGTACCGATTTTTTCAGTACTAACGTAGCTAGTTCTTTTTAGAAAGCATATTTAAACTTTTTAAGTTAGGTATGAGTTCCATTTTTCAAAAAGCACACTAGGTGTAATCGATTACGTCAATTACACCTGTTCCCTCAACTAACTCAACAATTAAGTGAGGCCATATTTATGACTTTATTAGGTATTGATAGACCTTTAGATACAACCCAAGTAAAACTGTGGGACGAGCGCGATTTGTCTAATTGCGATCGCCGCCGAGAACATCTAGAAATTCTCCTGTGCCAGAAAGTACAAAAAGGAGAAGACCCTGCCTTGTGTGAGAAAGTATTAGATTATCTATATTTGTCGGCATTTCAGCAAAAACTCAATCGCATTACTGTCCAAAAGGAAAAAGAAAGGTCAGTATTTGCCTCCCTACAGCAAGTGATTATTACGTCCTTTGCTATTTTAGGAATGTTTGCGTTCCTTGCCGCCGCTTCCAACAAATCAGTTGTGCGTTCACCTGGGGTAATCCCTCCAGCTATAGAACAGCAAGTCAATTAACCAAACAATTGGCTTTTTCGTCCAGTCGCAATACAACTCTTGGAGAGGCTACGCTCAGTACAAGGGGAGCAATTGCGGATGTAAAAGGATGCCACTAAAGAGCTGAAAGCGTTGTTTGATAATGCTTTCAGTTTATATTATCACTCGCCCTGCATAGCTCACCTAAAATGCTGTGTCCTTATCGAAAGGCAAGCTGTCAGTATCCTCCCCTGTTCGCAAGTCAACTTCCATTTGCTTGCGGCGTTGCACGTAGGTTCTGCTGGCATAGTTTCTGCTATTCATTTCTTGTTGACCGAAGTTGATGCCCATTTCAGCTTTTTTTGCAGAGACTTTATTGTAGTTGTCCACATCAATTTTCTTGCGGCGCTCCATTTCTGAGAGCCATCCCTCGCTGATGCCCTTTTTAAGTTCAGATTCCATGTATTCGGGTTTGAGGGAACCATCGGGGTTAAATTGCCGCTTTTCGGATTCTGTGAAGAAATCATAAGCAGTGTACACAGTCCACGGTTCTGGTGAGATTTCATCCAGGTGTTTCCATTGGTCATACTCCTGTTTCAACCTCAAAGCATAGTCATCTATTGCTTCATTGCTCATTCCATCAGACAACATTTCAACTCTTGCTTCAAGTTTGAGCGTTCCATCGGGGTTGAATTCTTTTTTGTTCATATTAACCCAACGTTTTATTCTCGACATAAAAACCTCCAATTAATTAATGTAAAAAACTCGGATTATGACTCTCGAATTCAAACACTTTGACACGAGATTAAATCAATGGATTCATACAGGTAATGATTCGGATAACACTAATTCGATTTTAACTGAAACTCTCAACAATACTTTATTAGAATCTTACTTTCCTAATACTAGTTTTTCTTTTGGACATATAGATGAACACAGTACACCATCAGATTTGAAAAATCACCCTGAAGGCCATGTTCTGTTATTATCCTCTAAAACACGTTTATTATATGGGCCAGCCTCATGCTTAGAAACAATTGACAAACTCTGTCCAGACCGGAAAGACCGTGGAGCTTACGGTTCCATTTTTCTTGGCCCTTGTAAAAATGCAATTAGCGAAGAACTAAGTATTTTAATAGTTGATGATTCTAATGGTGAGAACGGAGGGATATTATCAAGTAATTTAGCATATAAATTAGTTGGGGATTGCTATGGGCAAGTTTCAACAGAAATATACGACAAGTTAATTAACAGGGAGTCTCAATCAGATAAAAACTATCGGGTACTTCAACATCGTTTCGGTTGGAAAGAAACCGACGGAGAAGACACTAAATACCGTTTCGGAAAAGGGACATTGCGCCCCTATACGCTAGACAAAATCAAATATGCTGACCAAAGCAACAAGCCCAAAATAGACTTAATAATCCCCATTAGTAGTTTTAAAGGAACAGACAAAGATAAACCCCTTGGAGCATCTAAACCCCAAATTCAGCCGGGATTGTATAAACAGCGTATTTGGTTAGGAGAAAAAGCTCAATCCCAGAAAGGACAAACAGCCATATCACAATTGCTGGCATCCTTCCCCCAAGGTATTAAGGACTTTGCGGAAGAACTAGAAGCGCAAGCCCAAAAACTAGCAGAAATTCAAAGTGACCCAAGGATTGTTGCACAATTATATTGTCAGAATTACGAAAAGCGTAAGATTTTAACTGATAAGCAGAAAGTATCTGTAGAACAAGAAATTACTCAGCAAGTAAATGATGGGTCACTTGTCAAGCAGTTAGAATCATCTGGTTTGAACAGTTATAATGATGAAGAAAATGAGTTAAATGATGAAAATGAGTCATCCCAGAAAGATGATTTGTTTATGTATAAGCTCATCAAAGCTGACTTACTTGGTCATCATCAACTACTAGAAACCGAAAAAGTAAAACAGGAATTAAGTCGCTTTGTACAAAGTGAATGGCGTGATATTGCAGTTGGCAAGACACTAACTTTTGACCGAGGAATGATTATCCCTTCCAAAGAACTCAAAAATGGTGAAATCTGTGTCCCTTGGTTTGATGAAGGAGAAAAAATTCTTAACTTTCGCTCTCCGTTTCTTAATTCTAATGGTCTGTGTGTCTCCATCAACAAAAAAGTTTCAGACCGTTTGGCTCCAGATGGTACAGATTTACAAGGCATCATTGTAGTCAACGATGAAGATCACAAACGTATTTTAGCAAGACTTGAAACCAACGAAATAGCCCCCGCAGAAACCGAATCACAACGCCAAGCACGAGATTTTGACGGCGACTGCATCGGCGTGGCACTTGCTAGTAAATATCCCAATTTCACAGCCGAAGCTGAATACAGAAATCAGCCCGAAAACGCTTATGTCCCTACAGTCAAGCTGAAAAAACAATCATTTTATGATCCCACCGATGGAAGCCAGCCTCCATTTGAAGAAATTGCCATCCACATGAGCGACAGTATCAGTGTGGGAGTGATCAATAATCAAGTTACTGCACTCGAAGCGTTAGAATCCGAAATCGAGATCCTTAAAACTTACGGTACTGAGTCACAAAAGTCAACTTATTTAGACCAAGTTTCTAGTCATTACCAAACGCTCTTTGAGCAAGAACACCAGAAAGACCCAAAGCCAATTCGAGAAGAATACTTTTCTTATATGCAAAGGTTTGTTGAACTTGCTCAATTTCAAAGAACTCCCGATATTATACATCAGGCGATGGATGTTAACCGCCTTCTTTATCGTCAAATGATTCAAGAGGGATGTTTCCAAAACCAAATAGCGGTTGATTTATTCAAAAGTTCAAGAACCCCCGATATGGACTTAATTAAAGAGAATAAACGTTATTTGTATCGAGATGTTAACTATATTAAAGATAAGAAGTCTAGAACAGCTTATTTAAATTCTGGCATTACCCCCACTGGTTACTCGCCAGTAGAATTAGTAATTAACCAAACTAATAAATACTTCCAAGAATCACAGTTAGAATCGCGTCCCATCGTCCAGTTTAAAGACTTGTTCCAAGGAGTAGAATTTACACCACAGCAAAGATTTGCAGCAGTTGCCGCCAAATACGAGTTTGATCAGAAATTCAACGCTGCGGTTCGGATGTCCCGGCTCAGGGAAACAGAGAAAGGCCCATCCGCTATCATCCAAACTCCACAGGGAGCTAAACTCTCAATTACCAACCTCACCCGTTACGGGCATCCCCTAATCTGGAAAGCCCAGACGCTGAACATTCGCTTAGATGAAATAAGAGAGAAATTCAGAAGTTTTGAACGCCCTCACCGATTATTAGCAGTTGCACAAATTAATGGCGAGGTTGGGTCAGATGGAAAACCCGCTTACCGCAACCTGGGGACAGTTAGCCAACAATCTGTGACTGACTACAACCTCAAACCGGGGTTGACCACGCAGGGAGCTAAAGTAATAGAATTTAAACCAGAACTTACTATTCGCCAAACTAAACTACTCTTTGCCTTGGCTTATGAAGCAGCTGAAGCATTTTACGCTTCAATACCAGATTCAGAAAAACTTGCATCCGCCGCCGCCGCTTGGAATATCTGTGCATCCCGCCAAGATGAACTTGAAGTTGCAAGAAAAGAAAACATTGAGCCATCAAATATTGCTAAAAAAGTCTCTAATTTCGCCTTCGCTGCTTTCCCAACTGAGATTATTTCTCGCTTAGATAAGTTGCAATTTACCGAACCGAAATTAGTCACTCTGAAGAATGAGGCGAATCAGTTTCTGGGCAGAAAGTGGAACAATCACGAAAAACACCTCATAGAAATCAGAGCCTCTCACCACCCTGTTGGGCATGAGCGTCACGTTTCCAGGCTAATGTTTGTTCAGGACAAGGACGGACTTTACAAAGAATTCGCCATGCTAGAAAGCAGAAGTGGGATGTTGCCCATTGGCACGAAAGCACAAGCTAGTATGGAAGGCATAGAACCTGCCACCGCTAATGCCACTATTGGATTACCGGGATTTGAACCCGTTGAAATCACCATCCGCGAACTCAAGAACTTCTCTTACCCTGGACAGGTTTTTAACGACCAAGCCGTAAATTTAGAATTTGGCACTGTACCAGTACCAGATCAAACGGTCAAAATTAAGTTAGATGGTAAAACCTTGGGGGAGTTAGACAGTGATTCGCTTCTTCAGTTAAAAGCTGTTGATTATCTCAAAAACGGTAATCCCTTAAAGTTGAAACTCACGTCTATCTCCGAAACTGGAGTGAAGGCGTTTGTCCTGGGTGAGTCTGGCAATGGTAATCTTCTGAAAATTAATAAAATTAACTTCTATGATTTTTCTGGTCAGACATTCAATGATCAAGATTACCGAAAACTGACTATCGAAACTTCAGCTTCTAAACCTAGAGATGCTGTGTTTTTAAATGGTGAACCCTTGGGGGTATTACATTTCAAAAAAGATAAAGACGCGCTCAGACAGCTTGGACTACTCAAAACCGGACAACTTACACCCGCGCCCGCTATTATTCAAAGTAATTTTTCTGTTATTTGCGCTCAAATTGACCCTAATACCGTTGAATATCCCCAGAAGTGGACGAAGGAATTTCAGATTTTTGGGACTCAATCGGTTAATCCCCAACAACTGTATATGATTGATAGTAGCGCGAAAATTCTACATCATATTAAAGAGCGTCCTACTTTCTTGTTTTCGACAGAATCAAACAAAATGGGCTTGGCGGTTGACAACCACAAAGTTGAATCTGTAACCAAATGGCTAAGGGAGCAAAAAGTTGTATATTCCCAAGTCCCGCCGGAAGATTTGATTAGGGAAACCAAGAAAGGTCTAGCAGTATTTAACTTAGTCAATAGTTCAATTCCTCCCAAAACTTTGGAGAGCATGACTAAGAAATTTGGGGCAATTATTGAGTCTACCCTTGAGTATCAGCAAAGAGTTAATTCCCTCGCCACACGACCGCAATTCTTGAAACCTCCATCTCAATCAACACAATCTCCGCCTCAACAAAGCGCTCAATTCCCCCCAAACCAAGAGGTTCAAAATGTCGCCCCTCCTGTCATAAAAGGCAAACCGATTCCTATGAACTACCCATTAATGCTGCACGGGGAACAGAATCCAATACCAGTGAATACTTGCATTGATGCCATGCGCGGATACGGCAGAACTCATACCACTAGAGCTTACGAACCTTATAAACAGTATGGATTTAAACAGGGCGATATTGCTCTTGCTGTTGCTGGTGACAAACAAGTAGCCTTTCGTGTCGGACAACAGTATCAAATTAGCCGAACGATGATTGCTGACCCCGTTTACCAACAGCAGTGGGCGAATATGGAAAAACATTCGCCCAAGGCATTACCAGAACTGTTCACGGGTAAACAGCAGGTGTGGGGACTGCACGTAGAACCATTGGGCGATTATGTCAATGGTCAAATTGTACCTTTCCCAACTCCTATTCACAACAAGTTAGTAAAAACTGAACCTCAAGGTGTGGACAACCGCTCAACAATCACTATTGAGAACTTAAGAGATTGGTACAATGCCGCAGATAAACTGGGTAAGCCTGATGATTACAAAAAACGAATTGTGGAAGTAGCAAATGGGTTTAAATCCGGTGAGCAATTATCACAACTTGCATTGGCAGCAATGAGCAGAGATACAAAAGAATTTGGTGACATTAGCCGACTGACTCAAATTTCTCAGAGAATTGGCATGGTTTTGGGACAATCTCGGCAAGATGGTTTCACTGAAGTTAAAGGCAAGGTTTATGACCTCAGCTTTAACACTGAGCGTAAAGATTTGACTATCTCTAAGAAAAATGGAGATGTAGTTTTAGGTGTTCAATCAGGCAAAGTACACACCTCACAAGTCACGCCTGAAATCCTACAAACTTTTGAAGGAGCTAACTCTCAAATTGATCAAACTTACTCTGATTCTCAAGCTCAGTCAAGAGAAATTCATAGATAAAAATCCCTCGGTAGTTAGCCGAGGGATATAAACTTTATTTCTGGCTTCTGAATTCTTCTGACTTCAAGCAGCTTTTTTGCGTGGTCTACCGGGTTTTCTTGGAGCTTTGGTAGATGTCGTCTTTGCAGTAGTGCCAGTAGTTTTGGTTACTTTGCCTTTAAGGGAAGTAGATTTTTTGGTAGTTTTAGCCTTAGATTTCGATTGGACTTGTGCTGCTGGTGGTAGTAGCCTTAGTGAAGGGAATTGGAGTACAACCGGTTGAGTTTCGGTAGAACTGTTGCGAGGCTCTAGTTCTAATGTCCAGGGGTCAGAAATTTCCTTCACTTGTGATGTAACGAAGGGGATTTGTTGAGGTTCGACTTCTAGTTGTTTAGTGTTAGATAGTGGTTCAAATTGAGTTGCTGTTACTGTGGATTTGGAACTGGTATTGGAGGGTGCAATTGCAATAGGTGGTAATGGCACAACATAAAGTCCGTCGATCAAATCAAAAATCATCAGAGCAACAAAGCTCATGACTATAACTTCAATAACTTGGGTGAGTGTAGATTGAATATCCATTGTATTTTTCCGAAATTTTTAATGTTCACAAAATTTCCGCGAAGCGCTAACAGGCTCGTAATCAAGTACGAGGCGAATACACTCATGTTTTAAAAGGGAATATGAGTCTCTTCATCTTCAAACAAATTCATGGGGAGACTGAAGTTTGAAGGAATATCAGGGGTTTTATCTTTTCAAGCGTGCCATTCTGCTACAGACAATTCTTCGGTTCAGTGACGACTCAAGCGGAAAAATTCTTTTTGCGTCACGGTTGAATAACCTCATGTGTAATTAACAACTTCCTTTGAGCGTTACAAATCAAAGTCAAGGCTGAATGTTTCCCCATCAGAATCCTCTTCTTTCTCCTTTGTAATAGGAGTTGGAGTCTTTGAGGGGAGTTTGTTATCTTCAGTATTAGTCGGCATGAAAGCCACTTGTTGTGTCGGAAATGCACCCTTTCTGAAAGCAAAATAACAATCAATTATAAAGTAAAGCGTCTCCAGGTAACTTTTACCTAGTTGCTGTGATTCGGCAAATATTCGCTGTCGGTAGCTATCTTTGATCCGAACTTTTTCCGGTGCCAAGTCTTGTTTATCTGTCATTATAGTTTCCCTGATGTAGATGGTGAATTCTTGCTGATTATGGTTTTCGCTATTTCTAAAAGCCCAAAGACATTCGCTTCCACTGGATTGTCCAGGATTTTGAAGCCATTCTTCTCTAACAACTTCTTGAATCCTGGTAACAGACAGCCTCCACCAATCGCCCAGATTTCATCCCCCTGGTGCTTGGCATCTAGCGTCAGATTCACCACTTTCTTCAAGTATTTTTCATACCAATCTTTTAAAGAAGCACTGTAAACATCTTTGACATCAATGTCACGGCTGT
>NZ_JAIVFV010000217.1 GCF_020829445.1 Nostoc sp. CHAB 5836 | reverse complement strand
CACCACAGCAAGATTTTATCACTGCTAGCATTACACGACGAAAACAGGAGCAACAAAAACAGAGGCTCAGACAACAGCTAAATATTTTTGGGCTTACTGGTGGTTCACTCCTAGCCTTGATGTTAGCTGGAGCAACTTGGTGGCAATGGGAGGATGCACACTTCAGTAAAATAAAAGACCTTAGTGCATCAAGCGAAGCACTTTTAACCTTTAATCAAGATTTTGAAACGCTGATAAAAAGGTTGAAAGCATCCAGACAATTAAAAGAAACATCAACTTATCTACTATTTTATAAAGTTCAGGAAAAGGCTGATATTCAAAAAGAGGTTGATATTGTATTACAAGAAGCACTTTATAAAGTTATAGAACGCAATCGACTGGAACAACATAAAAGTGAGGTGACAGACGCTATTTTCAGCCCCGATGGCAAGATAATTGCCACTGCAAGTGCTGATAAAACTGTTAAGTTATGGAATCTGGATGGCAAAGAAATTGCAACTCTCAAAGGACATGAAAATTTGGTACGCAGAGTTAGGTTTAGCCCTACAGAAAACAGGATTGCAACAGCTAGTTGGGACGGAACCGTCAAACTTTGGACAAGAGAAGGTAAATTAATTGCTACCTTAAAGGAAGATCAAAAAAAGCTTGATAGTGTAAATGGTCTCAGTTTTAGCCCTGATGGACAGACAATTGTTAGTGGTGACGCTGGAGGAAATGTCAAACTCTGGACAAGTGAAGGTAAATTAATTAAAACCTTTAAAGGACATGACCAAGCTATCTTAAACCTAAGTTTTAGTCCTGATGGTAATACTATTGCTACCGCCAGTCAGGATAAAACTGTGAAATTGTGGAGCCGGAATGGAAAACTACTGCGAACCTTAACTGGACATAAAGATTGGGTTTGGAGTGTCAGTTTCAGCCCCATGAATCAGAAAATTGCTACTGCTAGTAGGGATGAAACTGTGAAACTCTGGAGCATTGAGGGGAAGTTAATAAAAACTTTAGATGCTCATAAAAATTCGGTTACTAGTGTGAGTTTTAGTCCTGATGGTCAGCAGATTGCTACTGCTGGGGCTGACAATAGCGTCAAAATTTGGAGCGAATCTGGTGAAGAACTTCAAACCTTGAGCGGACATAAAGATTGGGTTTGGAGTGTCAGTTTCAGTCCTGACGGAAAGATGCTTGCTACGGCTAGCAAGGATGGAACTGCAAAGCTCTGGCAATTAAAAGGAAAAAAATATCAAATTTATCAGGCGCATAACAGTGCAATTTATGGTGTGAGTTTTAGTCCTGATGGTAAAGAATATGCTACTGCTAGTAGAGACAGAACTGTCAAAATTTGGCAGCGTTCAGGTGAATTAATTAAAACTCTTGAATGGAACAATAGTGAGTTTCTCAAAAACCCTGATGCTAGGTTTACTCACGTTAGTTTTAGCCCAAATGGACAAATAATTGCTACTGCTACCAGTGATGGTAATATCATACTTTGGAATCGTCAAGGAAAGAAAATTAAAAATTTCAAGGCACATGAAAAAATATGGATTTGGCAAGTGAGTTTTAGCCCAGATGGCAAGACATTTGCCACTGCTGGTCATGATGGTCTTGTCAAACTTTGGAGCGAGTCTGGCAAGTTACTTAAAACTATTGAGGCACATACAAAAGATAAAGATAAAGATGGGGAAGGGGTTAATAGCGTCAGCTTTAGTCCTGATGGCAAAATTATCGTCACCGCTGCTTGGGACAAAACAGTTAAACTTTGGACTCGTGAAGGTAAATTAATCAAAACCCTTACACAGCATCAAGATGGAGTTCATAGTGTCATTTTTAGTCCTGATGGCAAATTGATTGCTACTGCTAGCCAGGATAAAACTGTCAAATTTTGGACAAGTGAAGGTAAATTAATTAGAACTATTAAAGGGCACGATGCTGGAGTCTTCCGTGTCAGATTTAGTCCAGATGGTAAAACAATTGCGACTGCTAGTTTAGATAAAACAGTTAAACTATGGAGTCTTAAAGGTAAGGAACTAATAACTTATAAAGGACACGATGATTCTGTGTTGAGTCTCAATTTTAGCCCTGATGGTCACACCCTGGCTTCAGCAGACAACGCCGGAAAATTAATTTTGTGGAATTTAAGCTTAGATTCAAACCAGTTATTGGTCGATGGTTGCAATTGGGTAGGTGATTATTTAAAAAATAACCCCAAAGTTAGTGAGAGCGATCGCACTTTGTGTGATGATGTCAAAATTAAGTAGGGCTTACGCAAGTGTCACAAAAAATAAAAGCTTTTAGTTTGTAGTCAGGGCTACCCTACGGGAACGCTCCGCGAACAGCCCTGATTTTGAGGACTAAAGTCCTCACTACAAACTCAGGGCTATTTCATTCTCATCTAGCCCGCCTCAGAATCAATTCTGAGTCTAATAGCGAAAGTTGTCTAAAGACGACTGAGACTCATGTTATAGTCCGTTTTAACGGACTTTAGCTATGAGCCAGGAACTTCAGTTCCGGGTGGTTTATGTCTAGAATGAAATAGCCCTGCTACAAACTCAAAATAATATGCCAGTTGCGTAAGTCCTATATAGGTTTGACAGCAGCTAAAAGCAGAGAAGACTTGTTCTCTAGTCGAACGGAGTTTGGAATCCGCCAAATTCTCTTAGATAATCGAGAATAGAAGTGCCATTCTCATCTTGTGAAACTTGGTTATTCAGCAGCAGTTGGACAACCCCTCCTTCGCCACGCAGGTGAGCAGCTGCAATAATTCCAGATGTGGTGATAACTACCCCTCCTCGTTGTTGTCCGATAAAGTCTCTGAGCGAACGTCCATTCTGTTGAAGTTGACTCTTAATTCGATCTAAGTTCAATGCAAAAGCTTCTTGAATAGCGTTTTCTTGGACATTATTCTGATTATTTAAGAAATCTTGCTTGCTATTAACACCATTTTTTCCTCTCCACATACCCCGCCACTCATTTCTACTAGCACCATTGTTATAGTAAACATTAGCTTGATAGTATCCAAGGTCAATTAATAGAGGTTCACCAAATTGATATTTGCCTATAAAACCCAACCGATTCTCAATATTATAAGGAGGATTTTGTTGTCCTGTTTCTCTTCGTCCTAGGGCTAGTAGCATATCCTGGAAACTACCCCTGCTAGGAACAAAACTGGACTGAGATTGATTACCTCCAGGTATAACAAGTACCATTCCAGCCGTGAGTCGAGTAGGATCAGACCCAATTACAGCCCGATTAGCCTCATAAATTCTTCTCCACGAAGCTTCACTACCATCACCATAAAATCTCTGAGCAATACTTGATAAAAAATCACCAGGTTGTATGGTATATCGAGTTCCATTTATCTGTTGTGCTTGTGCGACATAATCACTTTTGTTGAAAATAGCGCCGCTAAATTCAGGTAATAAAAATGATGCAGTTAAAGCGGAACACATTAATAGTCCGATTGCAGAAAGTTTCTTGATTGTGCGTGTCAATGTTTTGGTTTTGAGGAATGAAATCATAGAATTGTATACCAAACAGGTTTGTGATTGCTACGAATGTTGCTTTTGATTGTGAGATTTTCTGTTGAGTAGAAGAAGGAAATTAAGTTTGGTTGTTTTTCCTGCTTTTACTTTGAAAGAAACGCTTATTTTATGAGCTCCTGACGTTCTGGCGGGGCTATTGGAGGGTTCAATTTTTGCCAGTGTAAATAAGCAGTAAATGAACTAATAAAAATATTTATCAAGCCAAAAAATACACCAAGTGTCGAAGCAACAATGCTTACAATCGTCTGGCTTTTGTTTAAGAATTTAGTATTTGATGAACTAGCTGAACTAGGTAAGTTACCGGAACTAATATTGGGTTGGGACGATTGTTGATTAATTGATTTTTGCTTAGATTGTGTATCTATAATAAAATAAACTGCATGAATACTACCCATAAGAGGAATTGGTACAAGTGTTAGGGCAAGGTTAGTCCAAAAATGCTGTGATACAAAATAGTTTCCTTGACTAATAAGTGTGAGATATACACTTAAAGGTGGTGAAAAAACAACAAAAATAAAACGGGTAATTAAGCCTTCTCTGGTGTTTAAAAAGATAATTAGATTTTTCATAGTATTGCAACTATTTTTACTTAGATTTTAACGTGTAAATAAAGAGCCACGCACCTACAACAGTCGCCAACTCACCGAAAAATTGAACGCGAAGCTCCGAAGGAAGCCGCTTCACTAACGCAATGTGAAACTGAGTCCCGACAGATTAAGACGCCATTAGTTTGTTGAATTTGCTTCTACTTATAGGTAGGATCGACTAAAATCTACCTATACACTTTCAGCGAACTTGATACGGTTCAGTGATTTCATGGAAAGTCGCCGGTAAACTCAATTCCCTTGAGTGGGTGGAGTTTTTCATTTTTTCTGCAAAGGCGCATTCTATGTGGCGATGTCTGCGACGGGCTACGCCTACGCATCTTTACAGAAAAAGTCGAATACCTGATTTACACGTCAGCATCTGTAACCGACGCAGCTTGAAGGTGCTACAGGTGCGAAAGCGTTAAACCGAAAATATCCGGTTACAGTACAGGACTATTTCATTTTCCTCTAGCCCGCCTCAGAATGAATTCTGAGTCTAATAGCGAAAGTCGTCTAAAGACGACTGAGACTCATGTTATAGTCCGTTTTAACGGACTTTAGCTATGAGCCAGGAACTTCAGTTCCGGGTGGGTTATGTCTATTTCATTTTCCTCTAGCCCGCCTCAGAATAAATTCTGAGTCTAATAGCGAAAGTCGTCTAAAGACGACTGAGACTCATGTTATAGTCCGTTTTAACGGACTTTAGCTATGAGCCAGGAACTTCAGTTCCGGGTGGGTTATGTCTAGAATGAAATAGCCCTGGGTTTACGTTTCGTCACATAGTTTGATTTATTTTCACCGACTTACTTAATCTACTCAGGGATGAGTGGACTCATTGGATCTAAAGAAGTTGTAAAAACAAAATAGACTACCCCAGCTCCGAGAATCATCACAGCGAGACTGAACAGCAACACCCAACGGTCTGTTGGTTCATAAGTATCTTCTTCGATATCACGACGGACAGCGAAATAGTGCCCCGTTGAGAGCCACACTGTGATTAAACCCACCAGCGAGAACACTAAACCTAACTTCCAGCCGTTGCCAGGACGGGGTACTAAGGGTACTTGGAAGGCACGCAAACGCACGATGACGACACCAAAACCCAAAAGAGCGATCCCTGTGCGCATCCAAGCGAGGTAAGTACGCTCATTTGCTAAGTGATCTCGGACTCTGGATGGATTTAGTCGTCCTGCCTTTTTTTGATTTTTATCTTCTTCTGTAGGTTTCAATTTTAACTGCATCAATAACACCCTCATCCCCAAAGAGGCTCTTCTCAAAAAAATGCGGAGATAATAGCGAATCTCCTTCCAGATAACTTGCACCCAGCGCAATATTTGCGCTCCTGAAATATACCTGACTTTTCACGGTATCTGGAAAACCTCTCTCTAAATCTCTCTCCTAAAAGGAGAGAGACTTTGAAATTTCCCCTTTACCGCCGTCGGGAAGGAGGTTAATCGTTAGCTTTTCCACATGACGTGAAAAGTCAGCTGAAATATACCTGTTGTGATTGTACATTTTTTTCAGAATTTATTTTAATGCAGATATCCAAATAACACAAGCCGGAAATTTCCATAAATTAAATAAAAAAGCCAAAATCAAAGAGGTTCTTCACTAGTGCTTGTCCTGTTTCTCTAATTTTGGCTCTCACCCTATTTAGTTGGATAAAAAGTTTTAAAAGCTCAACTACACACGTCAGCTTGAAGACTCATTGATAGGCGCATTGGGAACTCGTGTATTTATAATAGCCTGTGATATATCTGGAATAAACCAGTTAGCCTGTTTGCTGTTCAGAACTTTCACAGTTGGAACATTCAATTCCATCGCACCAGTATCTGGATTTGTCTTAATCACCAACTGAGTTCCATCAAGTATCTTGAGAGCAGCCGGCCCTGTCAATTCCTGACCTTGCCCATTGGGACTAGAAGCGAAATTTGCTACACTGACATCATTCGCTAGATAGATGCCATCACAATCCCAGTTATTTTTAGTGGACTGACCATTAGCGATAAAATACAGATTATTGTCGTATAGGGCATCTTCATCGTCTTCATCATTTGGTGTTTTGCCATATACTGCTATGGTATTACCTGTTTGGTTTTCGCATTGACCCCAGTTAATTCCCGTCTCTAAAGCATATTTTTGCAGTGTTAATTCCTCGATTCTCTTTTTAATTTCTTCTGGTGTGAGACCTTCAACTTGAGTTTGGGAATCTTTAGTCTGAGAGAGATAGTTAAGAGCTTTAGTGACTTCGATGTAATCAGGGTTTTTGCTAAATTTTGGTCGATCAGCAAAAGAAGGTTGAGCAAAGGCTAGATTAGCGAAAATCATTAAGACAATTAGCAGAGATTTCCAGATGTTCATATTTTGACTCCTGTTGATGGGTAAGATATTTTGCCCTTTAGAATTCATGTTAGTGAGAAAATTCATGATGCACCTCTTCTTAGATACTTAATTTTTATTAGACATAGGAGTGAAATTAAATATGCGTTACCCAGAACCCTTGTAGAGAGGTAGCAGTGCTACGTCTCTACAATTCTTTTTCACTCCTATGTCTATTGTTCTTCACTCGACGGCTGAGTATTGAAACCTAAAATCAACGAGAATATGTAACTAGAAATTACAGAGAAAAGAGTCCAGTTAAAATTTTCTGTAACAATAAATACACCTAGCCCAATCAAGATACAAGGCACAAAACTATTGCCATTCTCAGTTAAAAAGTGTGCGATCGCAGGCAAGTAGGTTAACTTATAAGCGGCATAACACCATACACCCACTAGTGAAAAGAATACACTTAGGATTATCAGCAGACTATCTAATTCAGAATTGGCAAACAGAGGCACGTAGACGCTGATATTATCACTACCATTCGCAAAGGCGATCGCAGCTACATTGCGCGTTTGCGGAGAGATAAAACTGCTAATTATAGAGGGACAAGACGGCTCTGTTTCTTCTTTGGCTTCCTCTGGTGAATCCTCTTCGCGTTTTATTAAACTACTCACACCAATGATTATTGGCATTAAACCAAGTAGTCTAATCCAGTCCTGCGGTATGATTAGTCCACCCAAGAAGCCGGGAAGGCTAGCAATGATCAATGCAGCAAAACCGAGATACTGACCAGTAAGGATGTGACGACTGCGAAACGTTTTATTTATTTGCGAAAAAAGCAACGTCAGAATGACAATATCATCGATGTTGGTGGCACTGAATGCCGTAATCCCTGTGGTAATTGCAGTTACTAAACCGCTCATTTGTGGAAGTCCTTATTTTCATGCTTGGGCATTGGGCATCCTTTCTGGTGCGATCGCATTCGCGAACGACTTCGCTGCGAGACGCACTCGCGTTCGCGGTTCCTGAGCCTAGTCGTTGGCGCAGCCTCTCGTAGAGAAGGGCAGGGCAAGTGGGCATAGGGCATTGGTTATGTTTGTAGTGAGGACTTTAGTCCTCTTTCATCAGGGCTGAAGCCCTTACTACAAACTAAAAGCTTTTATTTTTCTGACACTTGCGTAAGTCCTATACTTGTCCGTTTGAGTCCGTGCCGAAGCCTTGATTTATACTTTAGTCAAAGGAACCGATAGAATCAAATGCTTTTGTTTGTCAAAATGATAAATGAAAGTGATTAAATTTTTGACACTAAGTTGTAGGGATACCACAAATGGCAGGAATGACGCTTGAACAGCTAAAAATCTTTCTAGCTGTGGCCCAGCACTTACACTTTACTCGCGCAGCAGAGGAGCTTTATATTACACAACCTGCCGTCAGTGCAGCGATCCACAATTTAGAGCAAGAATACGGTGTGAAACTATTCCATCGGATTGGTCGCCATATTGAAATTGCTGAGGCTGGTAAATTATTGCAAGTGGAAGCGCAGAAAATTCTTGATCAAGTTTCCTTGACTGAAAGGGGATTGCGAGAATTAAACAATCTACAACGGGGTGAATTGAAATTAGGGTCGAGTCTAACTATTGGTAACTATTGGCTACCAAGCAAGATTAGTGAGTTTAAGAGCCGATATCCTGGTATCGAGATTAACTGTACCCTTGCCAATGCAGAAACGATTTGTATAGGAACAGCGATGGGACAGTTTGATTTAGGTTTGGTGGAAGGAGATGTAAAGCCAGCGCTCCAGAGTACTCTAGAGTACGAAATAGTGGGGAGCGATCGCTTACAAATTGTGGTAGGTAAAAAACACCCTTGGTTTGAGTGGGGAGAAATTGAGTTAACCCAATTGACTCAAACCCTTTGGGTGATGCGAGAAGCAGGTTCTGGAACCCAGCAAAGGTTTGAGGAAGCCTTACAAAATTGGGGAATTAATCTGAGTGAACTGAATGTAAGTTTAGTATTCAACAGTGGGGAGATGACAAAAGCAGCGATCGAAGATGGTGTGGGTGCAATTGGAATTTCTGAATTGATGGTAAAAAAAGAAATCCAGTTGGGAACTCTGCGGGCAATTCGAGTTATTGATAACAGAGACGGTAACGGCGCGATGGGCTACACCTACGCAGAAATAATTAGACCTTTTTTCAAACTCAAACATCGTCAGCGTTTTCAAACTACTCTTTCCAAAGTCTTTGAACAGATGTTGATATTGTCTACGGACTCGTCCGAAAATTAAATTTCCATGAAATGGAACTCTTAACTCTTAGGGACTTCAAAATAAAAAAATACTCAAAAAACTGACGAAAAAACTCTTTCCTCCTCATTTCTCAATGTCGCGCCAGTCGCTACAACGGGGGGAACCCCCGCAACGCGCTGGCTTCTCTGTGTCTGGAGTGCTTCGTTTATTTAGGTAATTTATTTCTTGGAAGTCCCTTATTTAACAAAGCCTGGATAAATACTGTATGCTGAAACCCTGGTTATTCCGTCAAGTTCCAAAAGTTTTCGATCTACTGAAAGTTCCTTATTTCGTCAGAACTTCCTTATTAACCTTGCCGTTCAATTGTAGACTTGTCCATCTACCAACTAGCTTAGAATCTCCCTCTACTCGATAGGCAACTACACCGGAAGAATTACCGTAATAACTAACTGCTAGTACATTTCCTTCTAAAATACCTAGACCATTAAATTTTTGCCCGCCGATTAACCAGTTAATTATGTAAGTATTGCCTTTCTTTGTAATCTCTACTTCTCCCCTATAAGTAGAACCATCAGCATTTTTACCTTGGCAGTTATAGTTACCAGTAATATCCAAATCGTTAGCACTACCAAGTCCGGGTATAAGTACAGCTAATCCAGTAGCGAACATAGCACTTAACAACATTTTACGGTTCATACGTATCCCAAAATCGAATCATCATTAAATTTACTACAACTTGGGGTGGGATAGGGATTTAGGCTGAGGGCGAAAACTAGGGTTCTCAACTTAGATAACGATCGCAATAGACATCTGGTGAAATTAAATATGCGTTACCCAGAACCCTTGTAGAGACGTAGCAGTGCTACGTCTCTACTTTTTCGGAAATGTCTAATATACAATCTAGAGGCGCATCAGCTGATCAAGAGACATCTCCAATTCCTTTCACACCTTGCGCATATTTCTACTGATGGGGTCAAAACCTCTAGAAAACCGTGTACTTTCATCGTAGTAAGCGCCAGTCAGATTCGCTCCATACAATTTGGCATAATTTAGTTTAGCTCCCCGGAGATTTGCTTCATTCAGGTTTACACCACTCAAATTTGCTCTGGTCAAATTCGCTTTGGCTAAGTTCGCTCTACTCAAATCTGCTCCCCAAAGTTTAGCTTTAGCTAGGTTAGCTCCGCTCAAGTCAGATCCCCATAAATTAATTCCAGGCAAATAGGCTCCAATCAGCTTATCCCCACTCAAGTTGACGGCTGGAAAATATCTTTCCCCTGCGGCAAAACGCCTTTTTAATTCCTCAGCATTCATGCGTCGCGTTGACCTTCCTTTATCTCTAAGATACTCCTCAGCTTGAGGTTTAGGGAAGGATGGGGAGGATGGCGAGGAGGGGAAGCAGAGAAAGTTGGGGGAAATAACCAATGCCCCATGCCTCATACCCTTCAAATCTACTTAAGTAGAGCGACGCAAATAAAGCTAACTGGCTAAGGCTGTCATTTTTCACTTGTCCTTCGTCATTTGTAAGGGTTTAAGGTGTATTTACGTTTCGTAACATAGTTTGATTTATTCTTGCCGACTTA
>NZ_JAIVFV010000216.1 GCF_020829445.1 Nostoc sp. CHAB 5836 | reverse complement strand
CTACGGTAGTTCTACTTTTTCGATTTCACCGATAATCAGTGACATGGAAAAAGTTTTTGCCAAAAAGCTAGGCTTTGGTCATATCAAGAGAGCCAAGTTCTTAATTTTGGATAAAGTCGAGCTAAGAGAGGAACTTCAGCTTTGGGTGGTTTATGTCTAGAATGAAATAGCCCGGGCTAAACTTAATAGCTTCCCAAAGCCTCCGTTAAGTCATAGGCTGCGATCGCTATCTCACAAAGTACCCATAATCCGAAGTTGACACGGGGACTGAATTGATCTCGACAAGCCTATACTAAATCTCGCCCCCTAGACTTATGTAAATATACAGTTATTTGGCAGATAGAAATCAGGATTTCCTTAGCCAGAAAACAAGAAAAATTATAGATATTCCATGAATTGGTGTTTGTTTATACTATTTCCAATTTTTGTAGTCGTTATACTCATAACTTAGGTTCTACCTGGGAATTAGGAAGTGGCTTTGCCACTTCTTTTTATTGATCTGGTAGCCGAGTAAAAAATAAATTAAAAGTTAAAAGAAATTAATTTTAACTTTTATTAGTTATTACAGCAATTTGCAACTAAATGAAGTAAAATCAACCTCATCTAAGTTGAGAACCGTAGTTTTTGCCCTCACCCTAAATCCCTCTCCCAGATCTGGGAGAGGGACTTTGAAATTCTGGATCCTCTTCTCCCAGATCTGGGAGAAGGGGTTGGGGGATGAGGGCAAATCATTTTGAAAAGGGTTGAACTACAGGTTTCAAGATAGACGTGGTTTATAGCCAGATGCAAAGCTTTTTACTCCTGAATTCTGACTCCCGATTCTGAATGATGATATTAGTCATTGCTCATTGTATCTTGCCATCTCTCACGCTTGGGCTTGTTCTCTACATCGCGCGATCGCCCTTCTTGCCAAGTCCCCCACATTAAGGATTGCTGTTTTTCAACATGGTTAATAAACTGCATAATTGACTGATCTGCTTTGATGGGAGTTTTCAAATCAAACTGGATTGTTTGGACAATCTTGATGTCACCCATGAGAAAGAACTTACCTGCAATCTTAGTCAGCCATAGCACAATTCGATTGCATAAACAACCAAAAAATCCTTTACGTTTCTTAGTGATCAACAGGATTTGGCCTTCAGTTTTTCCCCCTTCGTGGAGGCGAACTGCAAACATCATGTGGACATGGAATAAATCGGTGCCAACTGTCACAATGCCAATGCTACCGTACCAATAGCAAATACTGTAAGTTATGGCATTTTTGTAGAAAAGACGGATGAGCTTAATGAAAAAGAAATTTTCTTTGATGGGTGTAGTGTTAGTAAAAATAATCGCATTCTCATTCAGTTCCTGTCTTTCAAAAATAATTTCTAATGGCAATTTGTGAACTGTATTGAGGTGTTGAGCATCAATCGCATTAATCATCACCACATTGGGGTGACAGTTCATCACGAAGTGAGAATGGATAGCGACATCACACTCTTTTTGTTCCAAAGTTGGAACAAAAGGTAAGGGTTGTTGTGGTATTTCTCCAGTCCAAACCCAAATCATCCCGTACTTCTCAGCAGTGGGCCAAGTTTGTAACTTTAGGGAAGGCGGTGTATCTAAACATGGGATATCAATACACATCCCCTCAGCGTCAAACTTCCAGTGATGGAAAAAACAACGTAGTGCATTACCTTCAACTTTGCCTTCCGCAAGGTGAGCGCCCATATGTGGACAGTAGGCATCCAAGGTAACTACTCTTTTGTCTTTACCACGGTAAATCACTAGTTCTCTACCCAAAATCGCGACAGGCTTTACTTCACCCACCCGCAGATTTTGAGAAGGTATTACCCAATACCATCCTTCAATAAAACGCTCTGGATTATTAAAAATTTTAGGTTTACGGGTTGAGCTAGAAGTCTGCGAGTTGAGATTCATTTTTATGGTTTCACTTGAAGTGAAGCAGTTGATCTAGAAGTAACATGGAAACTTCCAAAAAACAGTTACTTTCAGTACCATGAGAAACAGTTACCCAATAAATCAATAAAATTCGAGAGGTAAAATTGGGAGTGAAGTTTATCAAAAATGTTAAAATTATACTAATTAAATATCTATGATGTCAGCTAATATCCTTGGGAAAATCTACCGTGTTAACTCAAGATAAAAAACTGCTTTTAATTGGTCAGGTAAGAGATTTAAGCAAAATCCCCATCAGGACAATTCGTTATTACGAGAGTTTAGGCTTAATCAAATCATCAAGACGAACAGAGGGAGGCTTTCGCCAGTTTTCATTGGATGTGCTAACTCGTCTAGCATTCATTAAAAGGGCACAAAACCTTGGTCTTAGCCTAGAAGAGATTGGAAATATTCTTCAGGTTTATGACCAAGGACAAACTCCCTGTGGTGAAATCAAAGAAAAGCTCGAAGATAAGGTCTTGCAGATTGATCGCCAAATTGATCAATTGTTAACCTTACGTTCTGAAATAGATGGATTACTTTCAGGCTGGAAGAATATCGGTGACCATCACCAGGATACAATTTGTCCGATCATTCAAAATAAGTCTTACGGTAGGAGTCAAAACTAAAATAGGCTTTATATCTCAATAGGGTTGGGTTAAGGGTTTTCTGGAGAACCATAGGCCTGTAGAGACGTTGCATTGCAACGTCTCTACACTGTCCACTGGACGAGGGTTTTAGTCTTATCTGAACGGTATTGCTTTATATCTGACTTTGAAACCTAGTTTGTGTACTGCACTAAGTACAGATGCAGCGTAAAATTGTGGCGAATTGAGGGTTGAAATTTAAACGCATAGGCGCTTCTCTACGAGACGCTGCGCGAACGCCTTCCCGCAGGGTAGGGGCGCAAAGGGAAGCGCAAAGGAACGCAAAGAGAATTCGCTACGAATTTATGAAATATTGTACTAAGTACAGATGCAGCGTAAAAAGCTCATCGCCTAGGCACAGCAATAGCCGGATTGGGTGAAAAGCCTGCACTGTAGTGCTTGCAGTCAGTGTAGGAGTATGTCACGACTCAGAACTTTTATGAATAGGACTTACGCAAGTGTCACAAAAAATAAAAGCTTTGAGTTTGTAGTAAGGGCTACCCTACGGGAACGCTCCGCGAACAGCCCTGATGAAAGAGGACTAAAGTCCTCACTACAAACTCAAAATAATATGCCAGTTGCCTAAGTCCTAATGAAGAAGGAACCACCACAACTCTAGTCCAATTAAGGCGAAACCTGCGATCGCAACCCCAACTTTCAAGCCCAAAGGTTGCTCTATGGGTTGAAATTGGCTGGTTTGCTCTAACGAGTGGCCGGGCATTTCTGCTAATGTTACACCTGATGTTGCAGCGATCAGCACTAAAACTATCAGGCTTCCCCAAAGCATTTTTTTACTGAACATTTCCTAAATTACCCTGCAATTATGAGATAGCTTTTGGTCGAAAGTTACGCAATCTGAGAGCATTGCTAACAACAGAGAGCGAAGAAAGAGCCATCGCACCTCCGGCGATAATTGGATTGAGTAACCAACCAAAGATCGGGAACAAAATTCCTGCTGCAATGGGAATACCAATGATGTTGTAAATAAAGGCAAAGAAGAGATTTTGCTTAATATTGTTGATGGTGGCACGGCTAAGTTGAATTGCTGTCACAATTAACAGCAAATCTCCAGAAATTAGGGTAATATCGCTGGCTGCGATCGCAACATCTGTTCCCGTCCCAATAGCAATTCCCACATCAGCCTGTGCTAGGGCTGGCGCATCATTTATGCCATCACCTACCATTGCTACGAGGGAGTGGGGGGATGAGGGGGATGAGGGGGATGAGGGGGATGAGGGGGATGAGGGGGATGAGGGGGATGAGGGAGATGAGGGGGATGAGGGGGATGAGGGGGAATAATAATTGTTTGCTTGCTCCCCCTGCTCCCCCTGCTCCCTCATCCCCCCCTGCTCTTTTTGCAGAGATTGGATAATCGCCGCTTTTTGATCTGGACGCACTTCGGCAAAGATTCGCTTGATGCCAACTTGTCTGGCGATCGCATCAGCAGTTTTACGATTATCTCCGGTGAGCATTACTACTTCTAAACCTAACTTCTGTAGTGCTTTCACTACTGCTGTGGATGAAGGTTTGAGGGCATCGGCAATACCCATTATTCCTTGTAGTTCGCCATCTACAGCAATCAAAATGACTGTTTTACCAGAGGCTTCCCAAGCATCTTTATATTGCTGGAGACTTTTGGTGTTAATTCCAAGTTCTGTTAACCAGCGTTGTGTACCAATTTGCACAAGCTGATTTGAAACAACTGCTTGCACACCACTACCTGCATTAGCCTGGAAGTTCTTTACTTGTGTTAAATTCACCTCTTGAGACTGGGCGTATTTCACCACTGCTGACGCTAAAGGATGCTCAGAATTATGTTCCACCGTTGCTGCTAACTGCAAGAGCTTGATTTCATTACCGTTAGCTGTGCCGTTGACAGTTACAAAGTCTGTAACTGTAGGTTTCCCTTGAGTCAAAGTGCCAGTTTTATCTAAAACAATGATTTGAATTTTATGTGCTAGTTCTAAGCTGTCCGCACTTTTAATCAAAATGCCATTTTCTGCACCTTTTCCCGTCCCTACCATTACAGATGTGGGGGTAGCTAAACCTAAAGCACAGGGACAAGCGATAATTAGTACACCCACCGTTGTCATTGTTGCTAGGGTGAGGTTGCCTGTGAAATTAAACCAAATGACAAAAGTGCCGATCGCGATCGCAATCACAGCTGGTACAAACCATCCTGTCACTTGATCTGCCAAGCGCTGAATTGGTGCTTTAGAACCTTGTGCTTGTTGCACTAGTTTGACAATTTGAGCCAAAAATGTATCATTTCCAATTCGTGTCACCCGAAACTGAAATGCACCCGCACCGTTAATCGTCGCCCCAATCACCTCATCTCCTGGCTGCTTTTTGACTGGCAAACTTTCACCCGTCACCATTGCTTCATCTACTGTCGAAGCACCTGCAATCACTTCGCCATCTACCGGAATCTTTTCACCAGGACGCACCAAAATCACATCGTTGATTCTGACTTCGGCGATGGGAACATCAATTTCTATTCCATCACGAATGACTCTGGCATCTCTAGCTTGCAGTCCAATGAGTTTGCGGATAGCTTCAGAAGTTTGTCCCCTAGCGCGATTTTCTAACAATCGCCCCAGCAAAATTAAGGTAATAACAATGGCAGCAACTTCATAATAAATATGAGGTATCAAACCTTGAGCAATAAAAAATTTCGGGAAAAAAGTCACAAACAAAGAATATACATACGCTGCACTTGTACCCAAAGCAATCAGCGTGTCCATCGTCGCCCTATGGCGCTTCAGGGATTTCCAGCCATTGCGGTAAAAAGATCCACCACACCAGAACACGACGGGTGTTGTCAGCACTAACTGTACCCAAGGATTTTGCAGGAAACTGGGAATTAAGGGCAAATTTAACCCAGTCATCATGGGTAATGATCCCAAAAGCAGGAAAACGCTGATTACACCTCCCACTAATACTTTGAGAGAGAGTTGGCGTTGTAATGCTTGCCTCTGGGCTTTCTCGACATCATCTTCTTCAGAGAGCAATTCTTCTTGGAGTGAGTAGGAAGAGTATCCCGCAGCCGCGATCGCACCTTGAATTTTCTCTAAATTAGCTAGAGAGCGATCGTACTTGATAGCAGCTTGCTCTGCTCCAAAGTTAACGTTGCACTCAATTACCCCAGAAACTGAACGAATTGCCTTTTCGATGTTGTTGGCGCAGGCGGCGCAACTCATGCCTCGAAGTTTGAGTGTGAGAGTATCCATAACCAGATGGAGGAGATGGGGGAGATGGGGGAGATGGGGGAGATGAGGGAGATGAGGGAGATGAGGGAGATGAGGGAGATGGGGGAGATGGGGGAGATGAGGGAGATGAGGGAGATGGGGGAGATGAGGGAGATGGGGGAGATGGGAGATAAAAATTTCTTCCTCATCCTCCTCATCCCCCTTATCTCCCTCATCCTCTACGCTAGGCAACTGGATAGCCAGCAGCAGCCAAGGCTTCCTTAATTGCTGTTTCTGATGCTTGAGTTTGTACACTGACAAGCTTGGTTGCTGGATCAGCCTGGATGCTAGCATTGGCATCGACTGCCTGAAGTGCTTTGGTGATGTTGCTTGCACAAACAGAACAAGACATATTGGGAACTGTGAGTTGGAGAGTCATAGATTTACGGGATAGAGTGGAAAAACTAGCCAAACCAACCTGGATGACTGGGAGACATCTGTCAACAGTCAGAAATTTCTGGTTGAGAGTCGCCTTGAATTTATCCTAGACTCTCTAGCCGGCTAGAGAGTCTAGAGATTTTTAAAAGTTTTTCGCTAAACTTCAAATTTCTTTACTTACATCTGGTATTAGACGACTATAGGAATCATATTTGATTTCTGAAAAAATCTAAGTATTTGTAGGGTGTGTTAGGCGTAAGCCGTAACGCACCATTCCAAGCTTGTGGTGTCGTACTTACGCCTCAATACTGCGCAGGTTTTGGCAAAAAAATAAAATATGTGTAGGTTGGGTTGCAATACGCTTGGGATAAGACTAAAACCCTTGTCCAGTGGACAGTGTAGAGACGTTGCAATGCAACGTCTCTACAGGCCTATGGTTCTCCAGAAAATCCTTAACCCAAGCGTATTGGGTTGGGTTGAGGAGCGAAACCCAACCTAAGAGCTGGGTTTGTTGGGTAACGCATTGGCTCAACCCAACCTACAAATATGAAAAACCTACGCAGTATTGACTTTCGTCTAACACACCCTACGTATATGCAAAAGTCCCTAAAACCCCACCCCCAACCCCTCCCCGCTCTTCGGGAGGGGAGACAAAGCAAAGCTTTGGCGGGGTGGGGTTCTTATCCTTTATTTAAATGTTTTTAGGTAGTTGCACAGTAAACAAACTACCTTTACCTACTTCAGAAGCAACCTGGATAGTTCCTGCGTGCGCTTCTACAATCCAGTGGGATAGATGTAGTCCTAAACCACTACCTGAGCGTTTATTTCTCCCTTGACGAAATCGCTCGAAAATCGTTGCTTGATCTTCAGGCGCAATTCCATATCCTGTATCTTGTACCTCAATTGTTACCGAATCTGGATTTCCTGGATGAGGTGATGTTTCAAAAATGCGGATTGTTATGCCTCCTGTGTCTGTAAATTTGATGGCATTTGCAATCAAGTTGTTTAACACCCGCCGTAATTCCAAGCGATCGCCCATAATAATACCAGCGTTTTCACTCCGTGGATCTAATTTACGGGTATCTATTTCTAGAACCAAGCCTTTCTCATTAGTTAGAGGACTCAGTTCGCTGACTACTTCTTGAGATATCTCACGTAAATTGCATACTTCCCAATTCAACGTTTTTTTACCTGCTTCCAAGCGATAGACTTCTAACAGCGTATTCACCATTTCCATCAAATTGTGGTTACTGCGAATCATCACTGCGATCGCCTGTTTCATTTCTGGCGAAATTTTGCAGAATGTTTCCATTTCAAACAAATTCAGCATCCGATCGGCGGCTACTAGGGGAGTTCGCAAATCATGAGTCAGACGGGAAACAAAGTCTTCCCGTTGGCGGGTCATTTTTTGCTGTTCGTCTAGACTTTGCTTGAGACGTAATAGCGATCGCACTCTTGCCAGTAGTTCATCAGTATCAAATGGTTTACGAATAAAATCGTCAGCACCAGCATCCAAACCTTCGACAACGCTGGATTGGTCAAAGGCAGTAATCAACAAAATTGGAATATAAGAGATTGCAGGATTCTTCCGAACCCGACGTGTGACTTCATAACCATCCATCCCCGGCATCATCACATCTAACAGAATCAAATCGGGTGGAGATTGGTCAATTTGCTGCAAAGCCTTTATTCCATCTGAAGCCAAATCAATTTCATATCCCTCACTTCCTAAAATTGCTTGAACTAAAATGAGATTATCTTGAGTGTCATCAACTGCGAGGATACGATAAATTTTATTATTTTCAACTACAGACATAATTTATCAACTTTTATCAGCTTTTTTGTCAATAACTTATAGTTTAAATTTAGGAGATACTCTTGATACTTTAATAGCTGGAGAATACGAATTATGGGGATTTTTACCAGGGCAAAAAAAACCATCGTTCTCTAAATTGGAAGCTGAAGTATCATCTGCTACAGTCGGTGACTTTATTTGACGCGGCAATTCAATTTTAAACATTGAACCGATTCCCAATTTACTCTCAAGAAATATTTTGCCGCCCATCATTCGTACCAGTGAATCTATAATTGCCAAACCCAGACCTGTACCTGGATATTTGCGAGTGATGGTTTGATCGACTTGCCGAAATGCTTCAAAAATATGTTGAAAATCTCTGGATGCTATGCCAATGCCTGTATCTCGAACGATAATTACCACCCGATTTGCAGGTAGTTCCTTAACCTCAACCCAAATCTCACCAGACTCTGTGAACTTAATGGCGTTGGACAGCAGGTTGATTAAAATTTGTTTGAGTCGAACTGGATCATTAAACACGAAAGTATTTTGCAAATCGGTTTGCATTAACAACGAGAGATTTTTCGCTTCTGCTAAGGAACGCATTTCACATACAACGAGATTTATTACCTTTGATACATCAAATTTCTCCGCCTTTAAGTCTAATCGCCCTGCCTCCAGCTGAGAAAAGTCGAGAACTTCATTGAGTAGCATCAGCAAATGCTTCCCATTATTCAAGATGCGCTCAACCATATCTGCTTGCTGGTGCGTTAGTTGACCAAACTTAGGACGCAATAGTATTTGCGAAAAACCAATAATCGCATTCATTGGCGTTCTGAGTTCGTGGGAGATAGTTGCCAAAAAAAGTGATTTTAACTTTGATGCCTCCAATAGCTTGAAGTTTTGCATTTGAATCTGTTGCTGTTGTTTCTCTAATTCTTGGTTCTTACGAATAAGTTCTTCATGACTTTCTCTGAGTTGCTGGTTTGCCAAAGCTGCCTGCATTTCAGCCTGATAAATCCGAATCGCACTCCGCAAGACCTGCGCCAAAGTTTCTGGGGATATTCTGGACTTAGAGAGATAGTCTGTAGCACCAGCTTTCAATAATTGAAGAGTAATTTGTTCATCTCCTTGACCAGTTAAGACTACTAAAGGAACTTTAATTTCCGAAGAACGTAGCTGTTGGATCAAAGTTAGTCCATCTTGGTCTGGTAAGTGATAGTCAAGGAAAACACAATCATAAGCAGTAGTGCTTAAGGCAGAAAACGCATCATTAGCGTCGCCCACTTCAGACAGTTCGATCTGAACACCGGCTTTAGTCAGGGCAGAACGAACTGCTATCCGGTCTACTTCGTCATCGTCTACAACCAAAATTTTCAGCGTCTTTTCCATCGGTTTTTATTTTTGCCGCCAAACATAGGTTGATGTTTAACATTTCTCTTTTTCAGATTATCCAACTAAAGAATATAATATTTTCGGACATCTAAAATCTGTAACTTGATTGACTAAGACATTTTTCATAATAATATTAAACACTTGTTGAGCGTTGCTATTATCTCAACATTTCGGACATTGACTTAGGTTAAATTGAGTCTGTAGTATCCTAAATCTAGTTAATTTACCAGAGTTGTGGAATGAAACTCTCAAAAAATTAGAAATTAACAAACCGAAAACTATTGAGCTGAAGACAGCACACAGATCTGATGTAAAATAAAACACTTTACCAACTATAAAACAATTGTAAGTGAGTGAACAAGCGAGCGTCGTCAGCCATTGGTGAGAGTTGTATACCATTGTCATATACCATAAGCTTGAACAGTTTTACTCATCAGATTGATTAGGCTAGGTAAATAAGATATAGGAATCCGATTTGATTTTTGAACAAAATTAGTATTTGTAGGGTGCGTTACGCGAAACGCTAACGCACCACTCTTAAGGGTTTGGTGCGTTACACTGTCGCTAACACACCCTACGTATATTTTCAAAAATCAAATATGAGTCCTATAGGACTTACGCAAGTGGCATATTATTTGGAGTTTGTAGTGGGGACTTTAGTCCTCTTTCATCAAGGCTTCAGCCCTGACTACAAACTAAAAGCTTTTATTTGTTGTGACACTTGCGTAAGTCCTATAAGAAAGTACTGTCTATAGTTCCAAATCGCATAGTCAAATATAGTCAGACTTATGCAACGTCGGCTTTAAGCAACCCTACTTTCAGCATGGACACGCTTGAATAGTGGAGTTATCCGCCTTGGATGTACTACCAGACATCCC
>NZ_JAIVFV010000215.1 GCF_020829445.1 Nostoc sp. CHAB 5836 | reverse complement strand
GAGCTGAAGGACAAGTGAGATGAGGGCACTGAGATCCGGCCTCGGCGCGCTGGCGCTGGCGGCCCTGAGCTTGTGCAGCCAGCCGGCCTTCGCGCTGTTCGAGGACGACGAGGCACGCAAGGCCATTCTGGACCTGCGCACGCGGCTGCAGCAAAGCGAGGAGGCGCAACGCAAGGCCTCCGAGCAGCAGGCGCAGGAGCAGATCGCGCCGCTGCGCCGCAGCCTCTTGGATCTCAATGCCCAGATCGAGGCCTTGCGCAGCGAGGTCGCCAAGCTGCGCGGCCAGAACGAGCAACTGGCACGCGATCTGGCCGAGACCCAGCGCAAGCAGGCCGACCAGTCGCAGTCGCTGGAGACGCGTCTGCGCCCGCTGGAGCCGCAGAAGGTGGTGCTGGACGGTCGTGAGTTCCAGGCCTCGCCGGACGAGAAGAGCCAGTACGAGGCCGCGATGGCCCTGGTGCGGCGCGGCGACTTCGCCGAGGCCGCCACGGCGCTGGCGGCCTTCCAGCGCCGCTTTCCGTCCAGTGGCTATGGCGATTCGGTGCGCTTCTGGCTCGGCAATGCGCTGTACGGCAAACGCGACTACAAGGAAGCGATTGCGACCTTCAAGGCCTTCGTGGCCGCGAATCCTGCCCATCCGCGCGCGGCCGAAGCCATGCTGGCCATGGCCAACTGCCAGATCGAGCTGAAGGAAGTCAAGGGCGCGCGCCGCAGCCTGGAGGACCTGTTGAAGGCCTATCCGGGCACCGAAGCGGCGCAGGCGGCAAAAGAGCGCTTGGCCTCGCTGAAGTAAGTCTCGTCAATCAAGACCTGGCCCCACCGGTTCCGGCCCGTGGGGCTTTTTCATTGCCGCCTAGAATCCCGCCCCATGCAAGAACTCGATATCAACGCCCTGGGCCAGCAGGTGCTGTGGGCCGCCTTCGGCCTCGCATTCGTCTTTGGCGCACTGGCCCAGCGCACCCATTTCTGCACGATGGGAGCGGTGGCCGACATCGTCAATATGGGCGATTGGGCGCGCATGCGCATGTGGGTGCTGGCGATCGCGGTGGCCATGCTGGGCTTCAACACCATGGTCTTCCTCGGCTGGATCGACGCCGGCAAGACGATTTACGCGGCGCCGCGCCTGCTGTGGCTGTCGAACGTCGTGGGCGGGCTGATGTTCGGCTTCGGCATGGTGCTGGCCTCGGGCTGCGGCAGCAAGACCCTGGTGCGTATAGGTGCCGGCAATCTGAAGTCCCTGGTGGTGTTCGTGGTGATGGGCGTGGCCGCGTTCGCGACGCTCAAGGGCATCACGGCGGTGCTGCGCGTGGCCACGGTCGACAGCGTCGCCGTCACGCTGGCCGGCGGTCAGGACCTGCCGTCGCTGCTCGCGCCCGGCCTGGGTTTGGCCAAGCAGCAGCTGGCGCTGATGCTGGGCCTGGTGGTCGGCGGCGGCCTGCTGGTCTGGGCGCTGATGCGTGCCGAGGGCCGCAGCGCCGATGTGCTGCTGGGCGGCCTGGGCAGCGGTGCGGTGATCGTCGGCATCTGGTGGGTGTCGGGCGTGCTGGGCCATGTGGCCGAGGATCCGAACACGCTGGAAGAGGTCTTCGTGCGCAGCACCAGCGGTGCGCGCATGGAGGCGCTGAGCTTTGTCTCGCCGATGGCCTACACGCTGGACTGGCTGATGTTCTTCAGCGATACCAGCAAGCTGCTGACGATTGCCATCGTCAGCACGGTGGGGGTGGTTGCCGGCTCCGGCGTCTACGCGCTGGCGACGCGCAGCTTCCGCTGGGAGGCCTTCCGTGGCGTCGAGGACACCGGCAACCACATCGTCGGCGCGCTGCTGATGGGCGTCGGTGGCGTGGTCGCGCTGGGTTGCACGATAGGCCAGGGCCTGTCGGGTGTTTCGACCCTGAGCCTGGGCAGCTTCATCGCGCTGGCCGCCATCATCGCTGGCGCGGTGCTGGCGCTGCGCTATCAGATGTGGCGCCTCGGATGAGCCTGCCCGACGACGCCGATCTGGAGCGCCGCTTCGGTGGCCTGCGCCGCCTGTATGGTGACGCCGACTATCAGCGCCTGCGCGGCGCGCGGCTGGCCGTGGTCGGCCTCGGGGGCGTGGGCTCCTGGGCCGTCGAGGCGCTGGCGCGCACGGGGGTGTCAGGTCTTGTGCTGATCGATCTGGACCAGGTGGCCGAGTCCAATATCAACCGCCAGGTGCAGGCGCTCGGGTCGACCGTGGGCATGGCCAAGGCCGAGGCGCTGCGCCGCCGCATTGCCGACATCCACCCGGGCTGCGAAGTCACGGTCATCGAGGAGTTCGTCGATGAGCAGAACTGGCCGGCCCTGCTCGGCGATGTTCAGATTGACGGCCTGATCGACGCCTGCGACCAGGTGCGTGCCAAGGCGGCGCTGGCGGCCTGGGCGCGCGGGCAGGGCAGGGCCTTCGTCACGGTGGGCGCGGCCGGCGGCAAGCGCCAGCCGCATGCGCTGCAGGTCGAGGATCTGGGCCTGGTCACGCATGACCCGCTGCTGGCCTCGCTGCGCCAGCGCCTGCGCAAATTCCACGCCGCGCCACGGGCCGGCAAGATGGGCGTGGCCTGCGTGTTCTCGCGTGAGGCGGTGCTGCGGCCGGCCGATGCCGGTTGCGCCATCGATGAGCAAAGCGACAGCAGCCTGAACTGCCATGGCTATGGCTCCAGCGTCGCGGTCACGGCCAGTTTCGGCATGGCCGCCGCCGCCGAATTGCTGAAACATTTTTTGGAAAGCTCTTGCGCCAAGCGTTTGGCGCCGCCTATAATGTGAGGCTCTGCTGAAGAGCAGAACAACTAGATTGTTGGGTTGTTAGCTCAGTTGGTAGAGCACCGGACTTTTAATCCGATGGTCGCAGGTTCGAGTCCCGCACAACCCACCATCACCGGTTGATCGTTATTGCAGTTTCGGGGGCTCTTAGCTCAGTTGGTAGAGCAGCGGACTCTTAATCCGTAGGTCGAGTGTTCGAGTCACTCAGGGCCCACCAAACAAGCAATGACGACGTAGTACAGGCAATACAAATTTCAGGGCTCTTAGCTCAGTTGGTAGAGCAGCGGACTCTTAATCCGTAGGTCGAGTGTTCGAGTCACTCAGGGCCCACCAGAAAAGCAAGCGGGATCGGTCGAGAGGCCGGTCCCGTTTTGTTTTTTGCCCCTGCCTTCATCATGACCGAGCCATCCCCCCGTATCCTGATCAGTGCCTGTCTGCTGGGCCAGCCGGTACGCTATGACGGGCGCGGGCTGCACATCGAGCATGAGCTGCTGGCGCAATGGCGGGCGCGCGGCTGGCTGGTGCCGATCTGCCCCGAGGTGGCCGGCGGCCTGCCAACGCCACGACCGCCGGCCGAGATCGTCCGGCAGCCCGGCGGGGTCCGCGTGCTGACCGCCGCCGGCGAGGACTGCAGCGAGGCCTTCGAGCGCGGCGCCCAGGCCGCGCTGGCCTTGGCCCGCCGCATGGGCTGCCGCTACGCGGTGCTGACCGAGCGCAGCCCGTCCTGCGGTTCGACCCAGGTCTATGACGGCGGCTTCGCCGGCCGCCTGATCGACGGCCAAGGGCTGACCGCCGCGCTGCTGCGCTGCGAGGGCGTGCAGGTCTTCAGCCAGCACCAGCTGGATGCCTTGAATGACATGCTGCTGAGACAATGGCCTGCTTCGTATCCCTGGCCCCGTGATGAAACGCCGTGATCTGCTGACCCTGGCCGTCGCTGCCACGCTGCCCGCCGCCGCCGAGGCGCTGCGTCGCCCATGGCCCAAGGGCCAGGCTACGCCACCTTTGACACTGCCCGGCTTCGAGGGCCCCGCCTGGAGCCTGGCCGAGGCCAAGGGGCGACCGGTGCTGCTGAACTTCTGGGCCAGCTGGTGCGAGCCCTGCCGTGCCGAGATGCCCTCGCTGGAACTGCTGGCTCAGCGCCATGAGGCCGACGGCCTGCTGGTGCTGGCCGTCAACCACCGCGAGACCGATGCCGCGATCCGCCGCTTTCTGCAGACCATGCCCATCAGCCTGCCCATCCTGCGCGACACCGACGGTGCCACCAGCCGCAGTTTCGGCGTGCGCATCTTTCCGACCAGCGTGCTGATCGCCCGCGACGGCCGCGCCGCCTTTTCCGTCATCGGGGAACTCGATTGGACCGGCACCCAGGCCCGCCAATGGATCGCCCCGCTGCTCTGAAACCCTAGCTTTCCAGGAACCCGCCATGACCCTGTCCCGCCGCCACCTGATTCACGCCGCTTGTGCCGCCGTGCTGCCGCTGCCCGCGCTGTCGCAGACCCAGGCGCCGCGCCGTTTCGAGCCGCAGATCGGACCCTGGCGCAGCTTCGAGATGACGCTGGACGTCGCGGTGGCCGACCACCAGGGCACGACCAAGCTCTGGCTGCCTCTGCCCGATGTCGAGACCGACTACCAGCGCAGCTTGGGCCACAGCTGGAGCGGCAACGCCAGCGAGATGCGGCTGGTGGCCGATGCGCCGCGCGGCGCGCGCATGCTCTATGCCGAGTTTCCTGCGAGCGTGAAGACGCCGGCCCTGCAACTGGTCAGCCGGCTGCAGACCCGCAGCCGCGCGGTCGACTGGAGCAAGCCTGTCCGTGCCAGCGAAGACTCAGCGGTGCTGCGTGCCAATCTGGCGCCTACCGAGCTGATCCCGGTCGATGGCATTGTGCGCAAGACCGCCTTGGCCGCCACCCAGGGGGCCGGCACCGACCTGGACAAGACCCGTGCGATCTACCGCTGGCTGGTGGCCAATGCCCACCGCGAACCCAAGGTGCGCGGCTGCGGCACCGGCGATGTGCGCACGATGCTGGAGACCGGCAATCTGGGCGGCAAGTGTGCCGACCTGAACGCGGTCTTCGTCGGCCTGTGCCGCGCGGTGGGTGTGCCGGCGCGCGATGTCTACGGCCTGCGCCTGGTGCCCTCGGCCTTCGGCTACCGCGAGCTCGGCGCCAACCCGGCCGGGCTCAAGAGCGCCCAGCACTGCCGCGCCGAGGTGTTTCTGAAGCAGTACGGCTGGGTCGCGATGGACCCGGCCGATGTGCTGAAGGTGATGCGCCAGGAGACCCAGGAGTGGATCAAGGACCCGGCGCATCCGCTGGTGGCGCCGGTCAACGCGGGCTTGTTCGGCGGCTGGGAAGGCAACTGGGTGGCCTACAACACCGCGCACGATCTGCGGCTGCCCGGCAGCGCCGGCAAGGCCAGCCTGCCTTTCCTGATGTACCCGCAGGGCGAGAACGCCAGCGGCCGCTTCGATGAGTTGGCGCCCGACAGCTTCAGGTACGCGATCAGCGCCAAGGAGCTGGCGCCGGCATGAGCGGCCACGACAAGCCCCAGGCCCTGGCCCTGCAGGCCCTGCTGTCGCGCTACTCGGTCGGCCCCAAGCATCTGGTGGAGCCCGGCCCCAGCGAGGATGAACTGAGCCTGATGGTGCAGGCCGCGCTGCGCGCGCCGGACCATGGCGAGCTGCTGCCCTGGCGCTTCAAGATCGTGCGTGGCGCGGCGCGCCAGCGCATGGCCGATCTGTTTGCCGCGGCGGCCCGGGCGGCCGGCAAGGACGAGGCGGGCGCCCGGCTCGATGCCGAGCGCGCGCTGCGGCCGCCGGTCACGGTGGCCGTGCTGGCCCGCATCGATCTCGGCCACCCGCAGGTGCCGGCCCACGAGCAATGGGCGGCGGTGGGCGGTGCGCTGGCGCAGTTCCTCGCGGCGGCCCATCTGCTGGGCTATGGCGGCAAGATGCTCAGCGGTGCGAAGGTGCGCGATCCGCAGATCGCAGCCGCCTTCAGCGAGCCGGGCGAGACCTTGCTGGGCTGGATCGCGCTGGGCACGCCGACGCGCCGTGCCCAGGGACCATCGAGAAAAGGCGGCGTCGACGCGGCCATGACGATCTGGGGCTGAGCGGGGCTGTTGTGCCGCCGCAGTGGACGTTGCGGGCCCGTCCCGGCACACTGCGGCCCACCCTCATGAGCCGCCTCCTGCCCTCACTCCAGACCGCCGGTACTGCGTCCGCGGCGGTCGCGTTGCAACCGCTTACGCCGCTCGCGCCCTCGCGCATGGAGCAATGCCTGCTGCTGGCGGTGCTGCTGCACATCCTGCTGGTGCTGGTGCTGGGCAATACGCCCGGCGGCACGGCCCGGCGCGGCGAAGGGGTCTGGGGGGCGCTCAACATCACGCTGCGCAGCGATGCGCTGAATGCGCCGCGCCCCGGGCCGGGCGCCGGCCTGCCGGCCCCGCCGGAGCAGCACAGTGGCCCGACCGGCGAGGCCAGGCAGCGGCGCTATGGCGGGGCCGTGCGAGCCGCCCCAGCGCCCGCCGAAGCCGAGCCCGGTGCGGCCCGGCTCGGCCAGTGGCAGCAGCACACGGCCGAGCCTTCGGCAGCGCCGCCGGCGCTACAGCCGCTAGGCTCGCCCTCGCTGGCAACGCCGGAGCCGGCACCTGCTGTGCCTACCGTGCCGCTGGCATTGCCCGAGCCCACCCCGCTGGCCCGCCCCACGCCCAGCGCCGCACTGGGCCAGGCACCGGTCCTGCAAGCCGAGCCTGAGGCCTTGCCCTCTTTGCCGGCTATACCGGCTTTGGGCGCCCGGCCTCGCGCCGCCGTGCGTCCGCCCAGCGTCAGCGGTGCTGCGGTGGCGGCCCCCGAGGCGCTGCCGGCTTTGCCGGCTTTCGAGGCGCCGCCCTTGCCCCCGGTCGCGCTGCCGGCGCTGCCCGAGCCGAGTCCGGCCACCCCGGCCCAGGCCCTGCCTCAGCTGAGCCCCAGCTCGCGACTGGAGGTGCCGGATCTGCCGGCCGCACCGAGCGCCCCGGCCGTGCCCCAGCCCGAACGCCCGTCGGCGCCTGCCGCCCAGCCGGTCACGGTCGCTCCGTCAACACCTGACCCCGGCTCTCGCACGAGCCCGGCGCCGTCCGCCACAGTCGCAGTGCCGCCCGCCGGCAGCCCCGATGCCGGTGCCCGCCAGGGCCATGATGTGGCCACGCCGGCTTCGACTCCACCGAACGCGCCGCGGCTGAATCTGAACCTGCCGCTGACCCGCGGCGGCGAGGTCTCGAGCCGGGGCTCGCGCGGCGTGCTGCCGCTGGTGCCGCATCCGCCCGAGCTCAAGTCCAAGCTCAGCGAGAGCATCGAGAAGGCCGCCAAGTCCGACTGCCGCCAAGCCTACCAGGAGATGGGGCTGCTGGCGGCGCTGCCGCTGGCCGCCGATGCGGCCAGGAACAAGGGCTGCCGCTGGTAGTCGCGGCGCGCTCGACGATCTTGTCGAGCTCAGGCGGCGGGCTGGGCCAGATCGCGCAAGTGGGTCGGGCCGGCCTGGCGCTCGATCTCGGCCAGCATCGAGCGGCCCCAGCCGAGCATGAACAAGGCCTCGCCGACGACGAACATCGGCCCGACCAGCAGGCCCACCAGGTCGTCGACGAAGGCGGGCTTCTTGCCTTCGTAGTAGTGACCGACGAACTGGATGATCCAGCCCAGCACAAACATGCCGAGGCCCCAGCCCAGCCAGGCGGCGGTCGAACCGGTGGCCAGCGGCTCGGCCAGCGCCATCAGCACCGCATTGACCAGCGCGGTGGCTGCGCCCAGCACCAGATTGCCACGGCTCAGATACCAGGCGGTGCTGGCCGCCCACAGCAGCCAGGCCGCGCTGAGCTGGACATCGCCGAGCTGGAACTGCGCGCGCGCCAGCAGGATGCCGATCGCGAACACGATCAGCGGAATGCCGACGAAGTGGGTGGCGATATTGCGGCGGTCGCGGTGGTAGCGGGCGTACTGCACCATCAGATCGAGCGCGGGACGAAAGGGGCTGGCGGCCATGGCGATGTCTCCTGTTTGCTTATGGCTGGATGCTAGTGCAGCACGCTGCCGGCCGACTGTCAAAATGCCGACACCGGGACTCGCCGTTTTCCCTATGTTGCTTGATTTGCTGACCCCGGCGCGGCGGGCCGCGCTCTTGATCGGCCTGTGGCTGGCCGGCTGTGCCGCACCGCCGATCGAGCCCGTGCCGCCGGCCCAGGACCTGGAGCCGCGCCTTGCTGCGCTGCAGGCCGGGGAGGGCGGGCGGCTCTACCGCATCGAGGCGGCCGACTCGGCCGTGCGCATCTATGTGTTCCGTGCCGGCCGGGCCGCGCGGCTGGGGCATAACCATGTGCTGGCCGCGCCGCGCTTCGAGGCCTGGCTGCTGCGGCCCGACTCGCTGGCCGAGGCCCGCTTCGAGCTGCGCCTGCGTCTGGCGGACTTGCAGCTCGACGACCCGGCGCTGCGCGCGGCCACCGGCGGCGGCTTTGCCAGCCCGCTGAGCGCCGAGGCGGTGGCGGCCACCCGCGCCAATATGCTCGGCGAGCGCGGGCTGGACGCCGCGCGCCACCCCGAGCTGGGGCTGCGCTTGCTGGCGCTGGCCGGCGAGCCTCCGAAGCTGGCGGCCCGCATCGAGATCGCGCTGGCCGGGCGCCGCCATGTGCTGAGCCTGCCGCTGACGCTGAGCGAGCAGGACGGCAGCCTGCGCATTGACGGCGCATTCGTGCTGCGGCACAGCGATCTGGGCCTGCAGCCCTTCAGCGTCGCCGGCGGGCTGCTGGCGGTGCAGGACGAGCTGGTGATCGAGTTCAGCCTGCTGGCACGGCCGGTGTGAAGGCCCCGGGCTGCAACTGCTCCCCGGCCTGCCGATAGGCGTCCCACAGACGCTGCTCAAGTTCGGGCGTGGCCTGGTGCAGCGGCGCGCGCAGCTCGTTGTGCAGCCGGCCCAGCCGCGCCAGCGCGGACTTGATCGGTGCCGGATTGCTCTCGGCGAAGCTGAGGTTGATCAGCCGGGTCAGCGCCTGCCACAGCCGTCGGGCGGTCTCGGTCTGCTCATCGCGCAGGGCCTGCACCAGGCGCACGAAATGGGCGGTGTGCAGATGCGCGCTGGCCGCGATCGCGCCGGCGCCGCCCAGGGCCAGGGTCGGGAAGATGTTGTGGTCCTCACCGGCCAGCACGGCCAGGCGGCCATCGGCGATCAGCGCCTGGGTGGCTTGCAGCGAGCCGCAGCAGTCCTTCAGCGCCTCGATGTTCGGATGCGCGGCCAGGGTCAGCAGCGTGGGCAGCTCGATCTTGACACCGGTGCGGTAGGGAATGTCGTAGAGCACCAGCGGCGCCGGCGCGACGTCGGCGATGCTGCCGAAAAAGTTCAGCAGCCCCTGCTGGCTGGGCCGGATATAGCTGGGCGCCGGCAGCAGGAAGGCACAGACCGGAAAGCGCTTGGCGATCGCCAGCATGCGCGCGGCCACCTGGCCGGGGCGCGGGCCCGAGACGCCCATCATCACCGGCGTGCCGCCGGCCGCCTCGCAGACCGTCTCCAGCACCGCATCCTGCTCATGCTCATCGAGCAGGGCCGCCTCGCCGGTGCTGCCGCAGGCGACGAAGCCATTGACCCCCTGCGCCTTCAGATGCAGCACCAGCTGCGACAAGGCGGCGTGATCGACCGCATCGTGGTGGAAGGGGGTCACCAGGGGAATCCACAGACCGCTGTAGTTGTTGTCAGACACGATGGTCCTCCAGTATTGACCTGGGAGGCCGTGCCAAGACGAGCGGGACCGGACCGTGGCGATGCCAGGGCTGCCGCCGCTCATCTGAGCGCGGCAGCAGTGCCGGTCAGATGAGCGACTGCTTTTTCTTGCTTTTCTTCAAACCTGCGGGCGCGGCACTGCCCAAGCCCTGGGCTGGGGCGTGAGTCGGGGTGTGGCGCTGCAGCATGCCGTGACTATAACCAGGGCCGGTGCCGGGGCTCAAGCGGGCTGCTGGCGTTTTTCGGCATACATGCCGAGATCGCTGCGCAGCAGCAGGCTGTCCAGGCTGTCGTCGCCGCGCGAGCGGGTCAGGCCCAGGCTGATGCTGACGCACAGGCCGGTGGCCAGCATGCCCCAGGGATAGGCGGCCACGGCGCGCTTGAGACGCTCGCCGACGGCGGCCGCCTGCTCGTCGTCCGGGGCCCAGAAGGCCAGCACGAACTCGTCGCCGCCCCAGCGCGCGGCCAGGTCCTGGCCGCGCAGCGACTGCTGGAACAGCTCGGCCAGCACGCGCAGCACCTGGTCGCCGACCTGATGGGAGTAGCGGTCGTTGACCGACTTGAAGCGGTCCACGTCGACCACCGCGACGAACAGCGGCTCGCGCGCCGGCTGCGCCAGCGCCTGGCCCAGGCGGCGCTCCAGGCCGCGGCGGTTCGCCAGCGGCGCGGTCAGCGCGTCCTCCATCGACAGGCGCTGCAGCTGCTCGGTGCTGTGCTTGAGGCTGCGCACCTCCTGCTTGTGCTGGCGCAGCTCGAAGCGCAGCGCTGCGACATTG
>NZ_JAIVFV010000214.1 GCF_020829445.1 Nostoc sp. CHAB 5836 | reverse complement strand
GGATGTCTGGTAGTACATCCAAGGCGGATAACTCCACTATTCAAGCGTGTCCATGCTGAAAGTAGGGTTGCTTAAAGCCGACGTTGCATAAGTCTGACTATATTTGACTATGCGATTTGGAACTATAACAGTCCAGCATTAACTAGCAGCGTTGTTTTATGGTTTGGAGTAATGTCACGATGCCCAAGTGCGATCGCCGTTAGACAAACTCCCACCACTAAATACAGAAAAGTAAATAGAGTAAAGTGTCTCATTAGTTTCTTTTTGTGCTTTGTAAGCAGGGCAGACTATAAGCCAAACGCTTCTCATAGCCAAAGTTAATTAATCTTACTAAAGGTAGAAGTGTTCAAAGCTTGAATTAATTCTCACATAGGACTCATATTTGATTTTTGAAAAAAGCCCGTACACCTCTAATTCTCTTCTTTCCTATTCCCTGTTCCCTCCCTAGGCAAATAATTTCTCCAAATCAAACCGGATTTCTATAGCAATCCTGAATTATTTTTGAACAAAGAAGTCTGCGACTTATTAGAGAATTCCGAAATATAAGCCTTACGATTGATGTGTTTGAAATCAGATTGCAATATGGGTCTTGAACTATGAAATATTAGCCATTTTTATTTATAGCCATTATTCCCTAGCGATTTGACTTATTAGAGGAAGACTTTGTTTTTATCTTCACTTTGGTAGTAGAATGACGATGTTAAGTTTTATGTTTCATTATGAAAGACATAAAACTGCCAAAAATAAAAACTGCTAATTTTCTAAGCTTCTGCAATAGCTTAAAACTGGAAACCGCTAAAGAGAGGATTTGACACAATGGCATTTGTACAGCCCCCCCTACCCTTCGACGTTAATGCTCTAGAGCCATATGGCATGAAAGCTGAAACCTTCGAGTATCACTATGGTAAGCATCACAAAGCTTATGTAGACAACCTTAACAAGCTCACTGAAGGTACTGAACTTGCTGATAAGTCTCTGGAAGAAGTAATCAAAATTTCTTTCAAAGACTCCTCGAAAGCGGGAATCTTCAACAATGCTGCTCAAGTTTGGAACCACACCTTCTTTTGGAGTTCCTTGAAGCCAGCAGGTGGCGGCGCACCGACTGGTGAACTTGCAGCCAAGATTGATCAAGATTTTGGCAGCCTCGACAAATTCAAGGAAGAGTTCTCTAACGCCGCCGCAACTCAATTCGGCAGTGGATGGTCTTGGTTGATTGATGATGGTGGCACTTTAAAGGTGATTAAGACACCAAATGCAGAGAATCCCCTAGCTTATGGTCAGAAGGCACTCTTAACCTTAGATGTTTGGGAACACGCCTATTACATTGACTACAAAAACGCCCGTCCAGCGTTCATCAAGAATTTCCTAGAACAGTTGGTGAACTGGGACTTTGTTGCTGAAAACTTAGCTAAAGCTTAATTAATTGACGCGACTTATTAACATTATTAACAGCCACAACAGTAGTCGTGGCTGTTTTTAATTAGCTAGAGGGGATTGCGAAGCTGACTATTCAGGTTATGTGGAAAAACCCACGAAAAACCTAACCCCCTTCCCGCGACAGAAAGGGAGAAATTGCAGCAAGTCTTGCTCCTAAGCTAATGAGCATTTAAGTTGCATAATACCAGGGATAGAGCCGCTCACTACAACCGAATCAGTCTGGAAAAGTGAATGACGATTAGCTTAGTACAGATGCAGCATAAAATTGTGGTCAATTGAGGGTTGAAATTTAAACGCATAGGCGCAACTCTACCAGACGCACTCGCGTTCGCCTTCCCGCAGGGTAGGAACGCAAAGGGAACCGCATAGGCGCTTCGCCTTCCCGTAGGGTAGGAACGCAAAGAGAATTCGCTACGAATTTATGAAATATTGTACTTAGTGTGATTGCATCCTAATGCCCGATCTCTTCAATAGCACTGAAACATACACGCAATTGGAGGTTTTCAGCATCTTGAGAGATAAAATAGTAACATTAAAATATAAAAGTATATGGATAGTAAAGAACTAGCGCAATACATCGAAGCAACGAATAGCATTAGCAAACCTTGGATATTAGTACAACTGCGCCTCAAAAAATTGCAAGAACGTCGAGCCACCCTTACAAACGATGTTTACACCAAAGAATTAGAAGATATTTACCAAGACTTAATGAATTTGGGGGAATGGTGGCGCGGTATTGAAGATGAGGTATTTTAAAGTGAGGAGTGAGGAGTTATGAGTTTTCTTAACTCCTCACTCCAAACTCCAAACTCCTAACTTTTAACTCCAAACTCCAAACTCCTAACTCCTAACTTTTAACTCCTAACTCCTAACTTTTAACTTAAAACGCAACCTGATGTCTCAAGCTCTCGATCAAGTCGATTACGATACTCTCGATGCCGCAAAACGACGCTTCATCGAAGCTGCAAAACGCACACTTGGCTTTGCAAGCGCTTATGGCATTGTGCCCGCGTCGGGTCTTGGAGCAAGCGCTAATGCTTTCAGCTTCAACCTCGCAGCCTTTGTAGAAGCAGGGGCTAGAGAACTTTCTATGACACTTGTACCTGAAGGACTTGGCACCGCAGACGATACCCGGCCTGACGACCTTTCCGAAGAGGAACTTCGACGATTTTGGTGGAACATTGGTATCAAGCTGATCTCGTGTCTGACCAATGATGCCGCAACTTCCGGTATGCAGACTATACTTCTTGGTCTTTATTTGCCGTCGAGTACTCCTGAAACGATTTTCACTCCCGCTTTCCTTGATGGGTTTTTGGATGGAGTGGTTGAGGGGTGCAAACGAGTAGGGTGTGTTTATCTCTCAGGGGAAACTCCTCAACTAAAAACTAAGATGATTTCAGGCCGACTCGATATCGCAGGCTCGGTTTTTGGGGTTATGCCGGCTGGTATCGCTCCCATTGATAGCTCGCGTCTAGATGCCGGGAATACCATTGTTCTCGTCGAGAGTTCGGGGCCCCATGAGAACGGCTTTACTCCACTGCGAAAGCTCGCTGAGTCCCTCCCTGATGGCTACAGAACAAAACTTCCAAGTGGGCAGGAGTTCTGGGAAGCGATGAATGCTGCGTCCTATCTGTACACGCCCCTTGTACAGGCGGTGCTTGACGAGGGAATTCGTCCCACTGCGATGGAGAACATTACTGGTCATGGCTGGCAAAAGCTGATGCGGTCGGTGAAGCCGCTCCGGTATGTCATCGAAAGGATGCTCCCAGTACCGGAGATATTTACCTTTGTTGAAGGTCATCTTCAGGGCGGGGCTGAGACGATGCTTTCGGTCTTCAATTACGGTGCAGGGTTTGCATTCTACACAGAGTCGCAGCAAGATGCAGAGAGGATCCTTCGACTCGCAAAAGAACATAAGCTGATGGCTGTGATTGCCGGAAGAGTTGAAGCGTCCCTTAGCCGCGAAGTAGTGGTAGAACCACTTGGAGTGACGTTGAAGGGAGATTCTTTTGGGATTGCGCGAGGGGTATAGTGATTCGTGAGCGATCGCCAGTTTTTTGAAACTATTTCGCTCAAGTCATTACTGATAACCTCTAAGGGTAGTTACGGAGATACATTAAAACTTTTACACATTAATTAAAGTTGAATTTCCGCCTTAGTAGGATAATTGCTCTACTAAGCCTTTACTATCTAAGTCATTTAGCAGAGAGATCTAAGCCTATTGATGAAATTATGGATGCAACATTTATTACCACTTAAATTTTAAGTAGTACCAAACACCCATGACTACGGAGGTTAAGATTTGCTAACGTAGTCTTAACATATTGGAAAATTTGCTGATCAAGCTGAGAAAGTAGCAACCAACACTAATTTTTATTATTGGGGTCTTTCTTATCTCTAGATATGGCGTTTTAGTGTGTTAGAAATATATATTTTTGTTCCGAGGGGGTTATGGCTGTAAATTTGGCCCGGACTACTGCTTCCACAGAACTTTTGAAGCAAGTATTCCATAACATTGATGCACATAGTTGTCCACGGTTATTCAACTTTCATATGCACACTGTGTATTCGGATGGGAGGTTGCAGCCGAGTGGACTGATGGAACAGGCGATCGCCATTGGGCTAAAAGGGTTAGCCATCACCGATCATCATGGTATTATCGGCTATCAAGCGGCCCTTACTTGGTTAGAAGACTGGAAGTGGAGTAATCCTGGTGCAAGCACTCCTCACCTGTGGAGTGGCGTGGAAATTAATGCCAACCTTTTGGATATAGAAGTTCACATTTTGGCTTACGCCTTTATACCAGAACACCCTAGTATGAAACCCTATCTCCAAAGAAGGGCGACTACAGGCCAAGAATATCAGGCAAGTAAGGTGATTGCCGCTATTCATGAAGCTGGGGGATTAGCTGTTCTGGCTCATCCAGCTCGTTACAAGCGATCGCATTTGGAATTAATTCCAGCTGCGGCCCAAAAGGGTATCGATGGCGTGGAAACTTTCTATGCCTACAATAACCCTAACCCCTGGAAACCAAGCATATTGGAATCAGAACAAGTGCAAAAGTTGGCTGATGAATACTTTCTTTTCAATACCTGTGGTACTGATACCCACGGTTTGAGCCTGCTACAACGCTTGTAAAGATGAATCGAATCAATTTTTTTCAACTCTCCTGGTTCAATCTGCCAGGAGGTTATTCTATTTTGGATTTTCAATAATCAAGCCTGATATAAATCTACATTAGACATCTGGTGAAATTAAATATGCCTTACGCAGAACCCTTGTAGAGACGTAGCAGTGCTACGTCTCTACTTTTTCACCAGATGTCTATTCGGCAGGTTAGTTTGAAAATTATCACATCAGGTATCACCATGCCAAGACAGAAAAATTGTGTGCTAAGGCTGAAACCCTGATCGCCTAAGCGTTTCAGTGATACTTATTTTCCTTACAAGATTTAAAAACCTACCCCCGGACTGGGGGAAAGTCTACGCCCAAAAAACTCTTGAGGAGATATGACTACGCCCTATAGGGCAAACGTGGTCAGCTGCGCGTACCTGAGAAATCAGGATATTAAGAGCGTAATCTCTTAAGAATCTCCGTACCTTTAGGTCAGAGAGTGTCAATCCTAACATAATTAGGACTTACGCAAGTGTCACAAAAAATAAAAGCTTTTAGTTTGTAGTAAGGGCTTCAGCCCCGATTTCGAGGACTAAAGTCCTCACTACAAACTAAAAATAATATGCCAGTTGCGTAAGTCCTACTCCCTTCCCGCCAGAAGAATACCTAATTTTTTTTTACGAACCGCCAAGGACGCCAAGGACACCAAGGAAGAGAGAGAAAAATCAATAGGTAATCTTCTAGGGGGAAGGGAGTAGTTAAACCAATTCGCAATTCGCTTTTTCGCCCATTCGCAATTACGTTTTGTGACGGGGATTTAGACCCCGACACAAAACGCGCTGCCTATATTGCTGGGGACTTAAACCCCCAAAGTTCGTTAAAAAAATTGACTTTGGCAAACAGCTTTACCCGGATTTCTCACAAAGGTTTAAACGATTAGCCCAAAACGCTTATGCCACTTAGACTTGAGATCAAATACCCCGTTCACATACTGCTGTGATTTATGCAGTGTCTAAAACGCTCAAAATCTAAGCCTGATAAAGGTTTGGTAATAGCGATCCCTAGGTTGGCAAGCTACGCAAAACTTGTGAGTAATCCGGGTTTACCCTTAACCCAAGCGTATTGCATTATATGCGTGGGCAATGCGTTACAGCCTGACTTGGTTCAAATGACTGCGGGGATTATAAGTACGTATAGCCCGGATTTTTTCATAATATTCCCGCTCTTGTTGGCTGAGGTCTTTTGGTGGAACGATCGCCACTTTCACCAACTGATCGCCGCGTTCACCCTTGGCGAGGGGCCAACCTTTGCCACGTAAACGCAGAGATTGACCAGAACGTACTCCTGCTGGTAGTTTGACATTAACTGAGCCATCGGGGGTGGGTACATCAATAGACGCTCCCAGAGTCGCTTCATCTGGTGTAATTGCCACTTCGCAAACAAGATTATCGCCTTCCATTTGGAAGAACGAGTGTGGAGTAAGTTCGACTTTTAAATACAAATCTCCTCGTTGTTGAGTCATCGGGTTGATTTGACCTTTACCCCGCACGCGCAAGCGAGTACCAGGTTTAGCTCCAGATGGGATACGAACATCAATTGTTTCGTTACCTAAACTAAAGCGCTTTTGCACACCATTAAATGCTTCAGCAAAAGTTAGAGTAATTGTAGCTTCACTATCCTGAGTAGTACCCCCACCTGCATCTTGAAACCCAAAATCGTTAAAGCCAGCAAAACCACTTGGGGCAGATCTAGAAGAAGTGCTGTAAGAATAACTTTGTCGTTCACTGCGAGGGGTAGCACCACCAAAGCGTCCTAGCAACTCATTGATGAATTCATCAAAATTGCCGTATTGACTGAAGTCAAAGTTACCCATGTCAGCGCCAACGCCGCCAGATGGAAAACCTTCACCAGCCTGTTTCCAATATTGGCCGAATTGGTCGTACTTTTTGCGTTTATCTGAGTCTGATACAACCTCGTAGGCTTCGCTAACCTCTTTGAAGCGTGCCTCTGCCTGTTTATTGTTTGGGTTGACATCAGGGTGATATTTGCGAGCTAGTTTACGAAAGGCTTGTTTAATTTCCTCCGGACTGGCAGTCTTACTAACTCCCAAAATAGCGTAATAGTCTTTGAAGTCGGTTGCAGCCATCTACCAGCCTCCTATAGAAATTCCCGTTATGTTTTTTTTTAAGAGAAGAGATATTAGTTTGCCCGGTATAATGCCAAGCGAAAAGAATCTGACTTTAAATTAACAAAGAATATAGAAAATCAAGTGTGGTTCTCGCTCATTGAGTGATCGCAATTTCCGTACTCCAATTTTTCTGATAAGCGGATCAGATTGTCTAGTCCTTCTTCCAGGCTTGGAGGAGCATCCCGGAGTTGGCGGTGCATCCGCAAGATAATTTCTTCAGGAACCTGGCGCGATCGCCTTTTATTGCGTGCCAAACACAGCCAAACTGGTGTATCCACCCAAATTGCCGTAATGTGGGTAAAGCCCAAGTCACGAGCTAAAGCAATGACCTCACGACGCTGACGGCGCTGGGCATTAGTGGCATCAAAAATTGCCGTTCTACCTGTAAAAATAGTTTCCTGAAATTGTCGTTTTACTTCCCGCCAAATCAGCAGCCACGGCCCCTGAACCCCTTGAGAACCGAATAATTGCCCCCGGATGGCATCCGTAGAAATCAGCGACACCTGGGGGCATTCTGCAAGTAAATATTTTGCCAAAGTTGACTTACCGCTACCTGGAAGACCAATTAGTAAAAAAAGTGAGGAGTGAGAAGTTAGGAGTGAAGAATTAAAACTGAGGAGTGAGGAGTAATCAGAATTTTTAGTCATTAACTCCCAACTCCCAACTCCCAACTCCCAACTCCCAACTCCCAACTCCTAACTCCTAACTCCAAACTCCCAACTCCCAACTCCCAACTCCCAACTCCCAACTCCTAACTCCTAACTCCTAACTCCTAACTCCTAACTATTAAATGATTGTTCCATCGTAAATTACAGCATTTTTCAACACGACAACAATGCCACTGCGAATGTAGAAACCTTGACTTTCGCGTTCAGCTTCTTGCACATTATCTTTATTAATAATTTTGACATCGTGACCGATGCGGGCATTTTTATCAATGATCGCACCGCGAATGATCGTGTCTGTACCGATACCTACGGGAATGTCATTTTCTACTAAGCTACATTGGCGTTCCACAGAAGCTTGGTAAAAATCTGCACCCATGAGCAAAGATTCTTCGATGATACAGCCAGATTCAATCCGCGATCGCACTCCCAAAACTGAATGTTGAATGCGGCAATTTTTCAAAATGCAACCTTCGCCGATAATTGATTCTGTTACCTGGCAATCTAGTAGTTTACTCGGAGGTAAGTAACGGGGGCGGGTATAAATTGGCGCTTGTTCATCGTAGAAACTAAAGGGTGGCTGAGGTTGCTGAGTCAGCGCTAGATTTGCATGATAAAATGCCTCGATTGTTCCAATATCTTCCCAGTAGTCCTCAAATAGATAAGCTTGAACGTTGTAATCTTTAGAGGCGTCAGGAATAATTTCTTTGCCGAAATCTGTCCGTTCTAAAGATTCTTTCAACAACTTGATCAAAACATCTTTTTTAAAGACATAAATCCCCATCGAAGCGATGTAGGGCTGCGATTGGGCTTGTTCTTTTGTCAATCCCAGGATAGTGGTATCGACACGCATTTTGGTTAAAGCTTCGCCTTTGGGTTTTTCGCTAAAGTCAATTACCCTACCAGAATCGTCAATTTTCATTAAACCAAAATCTGAGGCACGGCGCTCATCAATGGGAATGACCGAGAGAGTAATATCAGCATTTGTTTCTCTATGGCGCTGGATAAACAGGCGGTAATCCATGCGGTAGAGGTGATCTCCTGAGAGGATCAGATATTCCTCTGCATCCCATTCTTCCAACAGCCACAGATACTGACGCACAGCATCGGCTGTACCTTGGAACCAGTTAGGGTTTTCTGGCGTTTGCTGTGCAGCTAAGACTTCCACAAAGCCTTCGTTGAAGCCACTAAAGTTATAGGTGCGGGCGATATGGCGATTCAGAGAAGCTGAGTTGAATTGTGTCAGGACGTAGATTTTGAATATTTCGGAATTAATGCAGTTACTGACAGGGATATCGATTAAGCGATACTTCCCCGCCACTGGTACTGCTGGTTTAGCGCGGAGTTTGGTTAACGGGTAAAGCCGAGTACCCGCGCCACCACCAAGAATGATTGATAAAACTCTTTTCACAAAATTTCTCCCGACTGCCTTTCAACTCTCACTCTCAGTTTAGGACTGTCTGCCACCATAGGTAAGGGGGATCATCTGAATTCTTTCGGATGAATTTTATAATTACGATTTTTGGATATTAAGTAAGTTGGTGTGAAAAAAACCAAGTATGTTACGAAACGTAAATAGGCTTAAACCAATTCGCAATTACGTGAAAGTGACTCTTATTTAGACCCCGACACAAAACGCACTGCCTATATTGCTGGGGACTTAAACCCCCAAAGTTCGTTAAAACCCTTACTAATGAACAATGACAAATGACAGCCTTAGCCAGTTACCTTTAATTGCGCCGACTTCCTTAGTGCTATCACTAATAATCGATCCCTCGACAACGTATTAATTATTACCAATGCTTCTTTGCTCTCTATTCCTCTTTATGTCGTCTGTAAATCTAGTAAACACATATTTTGCTATAGTTTCTGTGATGCTAAAGTATCTTATGCTGCTCAAACAAAACAAAATAAATCTCCTTTTCACTCAGAAACTTTAAAAAATTCTGAGGCTGTATCCATCTGTTTACAAATCTCATCGTATTCCTTTAACAAAATATCAATTTTTTCTTTAATACTCATTCCTGTTAATACATTACTGGGTGTGCTTATCATTGAGAAGTTAACGATCCGTTCTCTAAGTTTTTGATTTCTTGCTAGACACTCTCTATAATCAGGTTGATTTGGATCACATTCCACTACCCTGAAAATAGATTCTGATTTCAAAATTTTTTCCTGTATTTCCTTTAGATAACTAAAGTACGTTTTTATTCTTTCTTCTGAATTTGGTTTATCCACAGAAGAACCGTCTAAAGCAAACTGTAAAATTTTTAACCCTGCTTCACTTGTATCCATTAGCCCTCCTAGTAATAATTAATTATTAGCTTTTTTAATTTGTGTTTGATCATCTCAACCTAATCATTGTGCGATTTGCGCTCGCCACATAGGTGATTTTTCAATTATTTAGAATACTATTTTGCTTTTTTTGCTTTATACAAAAATCACTAATTTTTTCTAAATCTTTATCTTTTTGTTTATGCATATCAATATAATTACTTCCTCGCTCGCAACTATACATAATAATATTATCAAGTTTCGGCATTTTTTGATTTTTACTTTTATCTGAAATAATTTGCCAAATCCTTACTGTTGTATCGGCATTTCCAGAAATTAATTCATTACTTATCTGGGGGTTGAAACTAATATACTGAACTTGATTTTCAGAACCTTTGATAATTTCCAATGGTTCATCTGGCAATTTTAATCCTGAAATAATATCTTTTACTTTCCATAATTCTATTGTTCCATCTTCACCTCCAGACGCTATAATTTTACCATCCTTGCTAAAGGCGATAGTATTTAAGTAGCCTTTATGCTTTGTCTTAATAATTGATACTAAATTATTTTTCAGATTTACTAACTTTACCGTGCCTTTATAATTACTAGATGCCAGAATTTCTCCGTC
>NZ_JAIVFV010000213.1 GCF_020829445.1 Nostoc sp. CHAB 5836 | reverse complement strand
AAGGCGAAGGATGGGCATATTCTCGCTGATAAACTGCTACCAAATCCAGCAAGTCTTTGACATACTCACTAGCATGATTAATATTGCCATGAATAAAATTAACCGGATTGTTGATTTCATGGGCAACTCCCGCCACTAGTTGACCCAGACTGGACATTTTTTCAGATTGAATTAATTGAATTTGGGCTGTTTTCAGGTCTTTCAGAGCTTGCTGAAGTTCTGCTTCTGCTTGTTGACGCTCAACAATCTCGTCTCGTAATTGTTCGTTAGCATTGACCAACTCAGCTCTGGAATATTGCAGATCATCCGCCATTTTGTTGAAGGAGATAGCTAACTGGCCAATCTCGTCCTGAGAGCGAATCCCAACTCTGGTATCCAGCTTACCTTCAGCCAGGTTTACTACAGCTTGCTGGAGTTGTTTAATCGGTTTGCAAATGCTTATGGAAAACAAATAACCTACTCCTAATGACAATATGCCACATCCCAAACTTATGATCGACGTGACAACAATATTTTTATGGGCTGTTGCTAGCGCTGCTTTATAAAGCGGTGTATATTCTAAAACTACTGCACCAATTATTTCACCCTTGCTAGTCTTAAAAGCAACAGCAATCAATTGAATTCCATTTGGGTACTTAGGACTGCTCTTAATATATGTTCTTGGGATACCATCCTGAAGAGTTTTACCAACTTCGTTATTGCGATCGTGATCTAATCGCGTACCAATGTCTTCCTCAACTACATCTGCCAGAATAATTTTATTGTGGTCTACAATCTCCACATAACGCTGACGTCGCTTATGTAGCGATTGAACATGGTTTTGTAAATCGGCTAGCAATTTGTCTGGCGATCGCATTTCGTGATATTCAAGCTCGTGACTTACGAAATATCCCAGCAGTCCAGACAGTTCTTCAGCCTCTTGTTGAGCAAGATACTTAGCTAACTTCAACTGTTGATAAGCATTAATTGCACCAATAGCTGCTGAGAGAATAGCCATTCCTAGAATACCTGAAATTAATTTTTGACTAATTTTCATTCCTTGCTCAAAACCTCAAGTGCTGGCTATTGTGCTGATTTAGTTTTAGAGAGTTTCCCCTAATTCTAAAATTCCCACTTCTTTGCCTGAAAGCTACAGAGTCAACAGCCATTAGCAAAATCTTTAATCTCAGGTGAGTTCATCTGGGTCAGGACTTACGCAAAAACTCTCTGCAACTCTTATTTCTTGGCGTACTTGGCGTACTTCTCCCAGGGGGAGACGCACTCGCGTTTGCGGTTGGGTGCAAGGCCTAGATCTGACAATTCAGGTTATGTGGAAAAGTCCACTAAAAACCTAACCCCCTAACCCCCTTCCCGATGCGAGAAGGGTGAAATTCAAAGTCTCTCTCCTTAAAGGAAGAGAGAAATAGAAGTGAGGTTTTCCAGATGACCTGAATTGTCAAAACCTAGATCCCCTAAAAATATACAAAGAATTGTGGATAATTTATTTTTTGTCAGTCCCTAATATAAAACCGTGTCCTATTTGGGGCGAATAAGACACGATTTTATGAAGTATTGAGTTATAATATTACAAAAATCAAAGTTAAATTTGATTTATACCAAAATAATCCATTTACGGAGATTTGTTTCCTAATTCATTAACTTTCTCTGTTGTGGAAGGGACTTGCCTATCATAGTTTGTCCTTTCTTGGGTCAGAGCGATCGCACTAAAGAAAATAGCACCTCCTACAGCTAGGGCCACCATTGGACGCTTGAGCAAGACAAAATCTCTGACAATCCTCGCTAAAGGTCGGCTTTGACGACGTAGCGCCGAAGAAATCATTAATTGTCTCCAAGTAAACGGATCACGGACATAATGACCGCTTTGGCAAACGACTAGCCGTTCTTGGCAATAGGGACAGCAAAACAATCCCATGCGCCTTTTAACTGGTTTGGGGGTAGCATTTCTTTGGCAAATTGGGCAAGTAACATAATGATTATCAAAGGTGTGTATATTCATTTACCTCGTCCGCCTAGTCCATTTACTCGCTCTATAACAATAGCTATATTGAATGTCGATCAATACTCAGCAGACTTCCAAGTATGGTCTGACATCAGGCATAAATCATACATACATTGTATTACTACCAAGGATGGCTTAATGGTCGCAACACGAGTATAGCTAGATTTAGGCAAGGATGACTCCTAATTAATGTTTACGGGTGCGTCCACCCAGCCGACAAAAACCCTGTTGTCTTTAGAAAGAATAGCGTTGGCGCTCACTCGCACCCCACTACCATAGGCGTAGCCCAACCTAGACATCGCTGACCCTTAAATAATAATTGTTCCCTATTTAACCATTCTCCCCCAAAAATTTTGCACAATAACATTTTTTACTAAAGCTTTGTAAATTAAGCAAATCAAGTCTACTTGTCTGGTTGCCAAATAATGGCTCACAATGAGAAGTAACAGATAAAAATTTAAATTTTTTCTTACATTTACCTCGCCTCTCAATGACTCTCTTGCCTCCCACTCAACTGAGGAAGGTAACGGAACAACCTGCCTTTCCTACACCTTCTGCTCCTTTAGCTCACCTAATTAATCGTTTTCAACCATCCCCAGAAACCGTCGTGCTATTTTTAGCCATGCTAATTGGCGGTGGTACTGGTATGGGTGTAGTTACCTTTCACTATTTAATCCAGTTGATTCACCAGTTGATGCTGGAAAATTTAATGGGCAAAATCGGCGTTTGGGGTGCTTGGACTTTAGCCTGCGTTCCCACTCTTGGCGGATTAATCGTTGGCTTGATGCGCTGGCGAACTCAAGACTTTGGCCCTGGACTTTCATCTCTCATCGCCGCTTCTCAGGGAACGGAGATTAGGCGACCACTACGACCAGTGACAAAAATGCTGGCTGCATCTGTTTCTTTGGGGAGCGGTGCTTCTTTGGGACCAGAGGGGCCAAGTGTAGAAATTGGCGCCAATTTTGGAATGTTGTTCTCTGTGATCCTCAATGTATCTCAAGAACGACAACGTTTGCTGTTGGGTGCTGGTGCGGCGGCTGGACTTGCTGCGGGATTTAATGCTCCCATTGCTGGAGTATTTTTTGCCCTAGAGGTGGTGATGGGAGCTACATCTTTCGCTACTTCTGCTGTGAGCGTAGTGCTGCTAGCGGCGGTGGTAGCAGCATTAATTGCTCAAATTGGTTTGGGGGCACAACCTGCTTTTGATTTACCTGTTTACCAAGTCCGCAGTCCTTTGGAATTACCTCTTTACCTTGGCTTGGGTTTGGGGGCCAGCCTAGTTTCTCTCACTTATACAGAATTAATCCGTTTAGCAAAAGCCTGCTTTGCTGGGAAGGTTCGAGGTTTTGTCTTTTTAGGACGAATTCCTGAGCCGATTCACCCAATTATTGGCGGTGTGATCATTGGCGCAGTTGCTTTGCACTTCCCGCAAATTCTGGGCGTTGGTTATGAAACTGTAGAAGCGATGCTTCAAGATGTGGAGTTTCCACTCTACCTGTTGGTGGTGCTGTTGGTGGCGAAGCTGCTGATGACTGCAATTAGTACGGGTAGTGGTTTCATCGGCGGTTTGTTTGCACCAGCAATGTTTTTAGGTGCTTCATTTGGATCAGCTTACGCCAAAATTTTGGCTGTGGCATTTCCAGGTATTTGTGATCAGATGGCGGCTCCGCCAGCTTACGCAATGGTGGGAATGGCAGCAGTACTAGCTGCTAGTGTGAGAGCGCCGTTAACAGCTATTATAATGCTGTTTGAATTAACCCGCGACTATCGCATTGTTTTACCGTTGATGGCAGCTGTGGGTCTGAGTGTTTGGCTAGTGGAAAGGATTAAACCAACTTTTAACTCTAATTCTAATTTACAACAAATTGGTCTTTCGGAATTGAAAGATGAACAGGCGGAAATTATGCAGCAAATTTTGGTAGAAGATGCCATGTATCCCTATCCAAAAAAGTTACCTGCAACCCTTGGGGTATTAGATGCGGCTGTAGAAATGACCCGCGATCGCGTCCGCAGTGCTTTAGTAATTGATGAAGCAGAGCAATTAGTTGGTATACTTTCTCTGGAAGATATTAACCGTGCCCTTGCTCTTTGGCAAACTTACCCAAATTCCCTAACTAAAATTCCAGATAATTTATCCAGTCAAACCCTCATAGACATTTGTACTACTGAAATCCTCTATGCATGGCAGGATGAACTATTATCTGAAGCTTTAGACCGCATGACTCTTCGAGGTTTACATCAATTACCGGTGGTAGCACGAGACCAACCCGATCGCATTTTGGGTTTACTAGAAAGAGAGCAAATTGCATTAACCTGTAATTTAGCAGTTACGCGCAAGGCACTTCGCCACTATTTACCAGTCTTACCCACTACAGATATAGTCACTAGTCACTAGTCATTGGTCATTGGTCATTGGTCATTAGTCATTGGTCATTGGTCATTGGTCATTGGTCGTCATTGGTTTTTACAAAGGACAAAGGACAAATGACAATTGACAAAGGACAAAGGACAAAGGACAAATGACAATTGACTAATGACCATTTATTAAGCCGTGGCTTCTATAGCTTCATCATCTTCCCGATCTTCTGGATCTACCTGTCTCAGACGAATGTGCTTTTTGCCTAAAGTGATCAGAAACTCATCTCCTGGTTTAAGATTCATCTGTTTTGTATAAGCTGAACCTATAAGTAAGTTGCCATTAGATTGCACGCTAATTCTATAGCTAGCACTACGCCCACCACGCCCATTAGCACTGGGTGTACTGTCCAACTGAATGCCTTCAGCATCAATTAGGGCATTTAAAAACTTCATCATATTGACGCGCTCTATACCGTTTTTGGTAACAGTATAGTAGCCGCACTTCTTGGCTTTGTCTTCCTTGCTCTCGTTCTCTAGCTCTTTGACTTTTTTGAGCAGTTCTTCACCGAGTAGGGGTTCAATTTTTTTCAGTTTAGGCATCAACTTAGGTCGAAAAAGAATGTTTGAAGTGTTGGAATCGATTTTATTTTAGCTGAGGTTGAGCTAATAGGAACATAATCCTTTAGTTTTTATCTCAACCTAGCCAAGTATATTACACTCATAGGCACAATTGTTATCTGATTAACAATATTGCCAAGACAATCTATTTTAGAGAATGCTGGCAATGCTGATAACTATATATATAGTTTGTGAATCACTGCTAGACTAGACTTGTTTAAGTTTTCTAAACTAAGGCTCAAAAAGTTGTTTACAAGCTTTAGATGATAACTGAGTCACAAAATGATAAGTAAAACTGATCTCTAGTCCAAGGTCAACAGAAGGCAGTGCGGTCTTCTCTCACCTGAGTTCGATAGCGCGTATAGGGAGTGCGCGTCTTGTAGAGAGGGTCTGGGATTTCCTCCGAAGTTTGGAGCAAAGAAAGCCTCCGCTCCAACGGATCTCCAAGTAGAGCAACTGCGGTTCCGGGGTCAATATTAGGACTCTAGACTATTGACTAAACAACAAAGCTTGCCAAAATGAAACTAACTACCAGAGGACACTACAGTGTCAAGGCGTTACTAGATTTGAGTTTACAGCCAAAATATGGGCCTGGATCTGTGAGAGCGATCGCCAAACGCCAAGATATCCCAGCTCCTTACCTCGAAAAACTACTAATAGAAATGCGTCGTGCTGGGTTAGTGAAATCAATTCGTGGTAGCATTGGCGGATATAAATTGGCAAGAGAGCCTGCACAAATATCTATAGGACAAATTTTAGAAGCGGTTGGCGAGACTAGCCATTTACCCGCTCACACTCTAGCACCTACACAAGCTGAAGACTGGGTAACATTTAGCCTTTGGCAAAGACTCAACCAAAAGCTGAAAGAAGCTTTGTACAGTATTACTCTGGCAGACCTTTATTACGATGCTCGTAGTCGGCAAGCTTCCCTTGGGGAAGAAGCTAGTTTTGTGGTTTAGTCAATAGTCAATAGTCCAAATGTTGACCCTTGATTCTTAACCATAAGTAGGTCGGCGCAATTAAAGCTAACTGGCTAAGGCTGTCATTGGTCATTTGTCATTGGTCATTTGTCATTTGTCATTGGTCACTGAGCGAACGCGAGTGCGTCTCGTAGAGAAGTCGAAGTGCAGCCTCTGGTAGAGCTGTATTGGTCATTAGTAAGGGTTTTAAGCCTATTTACGTTTCGTAACATACTTGGGTTTTTTCGGACAAACTTACTTAGACTCGTAACTTATGACTAATAACATCTATATCTTAATAATTGCTGCACTTTTAGATTACTTAATTGGCGATCCTTGGGATTGGCCTCATCCAGTGCAAGTTATGGGGTGGGTAATTTCTCGCCTGAGCAAATTTTTTCTGCAATGGTGTCAAAATTCTCTGACACAACGCCTAGCTGGAATTGTACTAGGCATTATTTTAATAATTGGTAGCGGTCTTGTTGGCTTTTTGATGATTCAAAGTGCCAGATTGGTTAATCCGTTGTTGGGAATTGCCATAGAAAGCATTCTTTTGGCTAGTTGTTTTGCTGGCAGAAGTTTGCGAGCCGCCGCCGTGGCTGTTTTACAACCTTTAACAGCAGGAGATTTGGGTAAGGCTCGGAAGATTTTAAGTAATTACGTTGGTCGAGATACCCAAAACCTTTCACAAGCAGAAATTTCACGAGCCGTTTTAGAAACGGTTGCAGAAAATGCCACAGATGGGGTAATGGCTCCGCTTTTTTATGCAATTGTTGGTGTCTTTGTGCCAGTTGTGGGGCCAACTCCCTTGGCTTTAGCATACAAAGCCAGCAGTACCCTTGATTCAATGGTGGGCTATCGGGAAGCACCCTATACTTATTTGGGATGGTTCTGTGCGCGGTTGGAAGATTGTTTGACTTGGCTACCTTGTCGGTTAACAGTGGTGACTGTGGGACTGTTATCGGGTAAACCGATGCACCTTTGGCGAATTTGTCGTCGGGATGCAATTAACGATCCTAGTCCCAATTCCGGCTGGAGTGAGTGCGCCTATGCTGCCTTTTTGGGTGTGCAGATGGGGGGTACAAATTGGTATCGCGGCATAGCTAAATACAAACCACTGCTAGGAGATGCTATTTATCCCATTACTGCAACTTCTATTCAGAATGCTTTGCAGCTGACTCGATATTGTTTTTTGCTATGGTTAGGAATAGCGATCGCTATATTATTACTCCTGAAAAAGTAATGATTAATATCGGGCATTGGGCATTGGTTATTTCTCCCCTGCCACCCTTGCCTTCCTTGCTCCCCAATCCCTCTATAACTATGTCTGCAAAAGTAGTTGAGATCCTGTCATCAGAAGAAATTCGTCGTACCTTGACTCGCCTAGCCTCTCAAATTGTCGAAAGGTCGCGTGATTTGTCCCAAGTGGTGCTTCTCGGTATATATACTAGGGGTGCGTTATTAGCCGAATTGTTGGCTCGTCAAATTGAGATGCTTGAAGGTGTAGCTGTTTCAGTCGGTGCCTTAGATATTACATTTTATCGAGATGACCTTGACCAAATCGGGTTACGGACTCCAGCAAAAACCGATATTCCTTTTGATCTAACTGGGAAAACGGTCGTACTGGTGGATGATGTGATTTTCAAAGGACGGACAATTCGCGCTGCTTTGAATGCTGTAAATGAGTACGGAAGACCAGAGGTGATTCGTTTAGCTGTGTTGGTAGACAGGGGTCATCGTGAGTTGCCAATTCACCCAGATTTTATTGGCAAGAAATTACCTACCGCTAAAGAAGAAATAGTCAAAGTTTACTTACAAGATTTTGATGGACGAGATGCAGTAGAGTTGATGGGAGATTAGGCATTGGGTAAAAGTTATGTCCCGCAAGGAACTAAAGTTCCTTACTAATAGCAAAAGTCATCTGAAGATGACTAAATATTCCCAAAAATCTTTAGTCATCTGTTAAAAATAGGTTGTGTAGATACAAACTAGGTAGACTGGAAATCGTAAATATTAGACCAGCCCATGCAGAATTCCACAGCACTGCCAAAAATCATTCGCGCCCATGTATTCATTTCTGGCCGAGTCCAAGGAGTGGGCTATCGCTACGCCACTGTGGATACAGCTAGGCAGTTGGGATTAACAGGTTGGGTGCGGAATCTCGCCGATAGTCGAGTAGAGGCAGTTTTTGAAGGGGCGCGAGAGGTTGTAGATGATATGGTTCGCTGGTGTCACTCTGGGCCACCTGCTGCTGTGGTTAAAGATGTTGTGGTGGAGTATGAAGTACCGGAAGGGTTGCGGGGATTTGAATTTAAACGGGTTGAGTAGTTTACCGGCTGTAAAAAATTTTGATTACAATGCAGATGTCCACTAGGCAGCGTGCTGTCTATCCGCGTAAATTCAGAACATACTTAATGAGTAATCAACTACAAGACTACAATCCTAGCGGCGTAGGTGAAATAAATGGCAACCTCTTAGGTTTACCCTGCGATTATCAGTCCGCAAACCTAATTGTCTTTGGTGTACCTTGGGAAGTCACTGTTTCTTATGGTGCAGGGACTGCTAATGGCCCACAGCGAATTCTAGATGCTTCGACTCAACTGGATTTGTTCGATTTTGATCACCCTGATGGTTGGAAGCAGGGAATTTTCATGGTGGAAATTCCCCAGGATATTGTAGAGAAGAACACATACTACCGCGCCTTGGCAGCAAAAATTATCGAGCGATTAGCCCAAGGTAAACAACTCTCAGATACACCAGATTTAACACCTGTACTGACAGAAATTAATCAGGCCTGTCAACAGGTTAATCAATGGCTGTTTGAAAATTGTCAACAAGCAATTAACAATGGTAAGCGAGTTGCAGTCATTGGTGGAGATCACAGTTCGCCTTTAGGTTATTTCCAAGCATTAGCGGCTAACTACGCAAATTATGGCATTTTGCACATTGATGCCCATGCAGATTTACGCGATGCCTATGAGGGATTCGAGTTTTCCCATGCGTCTATTATGTTTAATGCGATGAAAATACCGCAAATTTCCAAGCTGGTACAGGTGGGTTTGCGTGATATTAGTCATGATGAAGTGCAAATGATTGACCAATCTAGCGATCGCATTATTGCATATTACGACCCAGCCATTAAGCAAAAGCTTTACTCTGGAACAACTTGGATCGATTTATGCCGAGAAATTATCAGTCATTTACCTGAGTATGTTTACATTAGCTTTGATGTAGATGGTCTAGATCCAAAACTCTGTCCGAGTACAGGTACTCCTGTTCCAGGTGGGTTGGAATTAGAGCAAACTTTTTTTCTGTTCCGGGAATTGGTCAATAGTGGCAGAAAAATTATTGGCTTTGATATCTGCGAAGTCGGTGATGCGGAGTGGGATGGTAATGTTGGGGCGCGGGTAGTTTACAAGCTAGCAAATTTGATGGATTTCTCTCAGCAGAATATTTAAGTAGGTCGGCGCAATTAAAGATAACTGGTGATGGCTGTCATTTGTCCTTAGTCATTCGTCATTGGTAACGGTTTCAAGCCTATTTACGTTTCCTCACATAGTTTGACTTATTTTCACCGACTTACTTAGCTTGAAGGAAGTGAAGCCAATACTGCGTAGGTTTTGGCAAAAAAATAAAAAATGTGTAGGTTGGGTTGAGGAACGAAACCCAACATTTTGCGTGGTTTGTTGGGTAACGCAAAGGCTCAACCCAACCCAATACTGCTCGGATAAGCAGGGGAAGCAGGGGGAGCAAGAATAGTGATTTGTATCAATAATTTCGTGAAATGGTATTAGAGGTAGTGTAATGTTTGAAAGACTCAAAAAAATATTAGAAGAAAATTACAAAGTTATTGTAGCTGCTATTGGGGGATTAGTTATTGGTGGTTTTGTTTTTGGAAAACTTATTAGTGGAATCTCTATCATCAGGGATGGGGATGGTTTAGGTATTGTTATTAATCGACAGCCACTACCAGAGTTCGTAGATGTTACTGGAGACTGGGTTTATGCAGCTGAAACAAATGATGAAGATATCAAATTCTCTGAGGATAAATGTAGAAAAAGATTTGGGACGGTTCATATAAGTCAAAAAGCAGGTAGCTATGAAATAATCTTATCTGGAGAAAGAAAAATTAAAGAGGAATGCTCATTAAGTTCTAACAGTAAACCTGCCAACCAAGTTATCCGTTGGAACAGTGAAAATGCTGTAGTATTAGTAACTAGACATCTCCATAAATTAATTATGCGTTGCCTGAAACCCTTGTAGAGACGTAGCACTGCTACGTCTCTACATTCATTTTCGGAGATGTCTAATACTAATTAACCTCTCCATTCACCCCTCGACCAAAATTTTCAAATACCTACTCATCAAAAGGCTGTATACATTCACTAATAATTCCGAATA
>NZ_JAIVFV010000212.1 GCF_020829445.1 Nostoc sp. CHAB 5836 | reverse complement strand
AAGCGGGTATTCAAACCGGCCCGGATGGACTTGGAGAGGTGGGTCACATCTGTGATGCAACTATTTTAACAAGACAAGATATTGGCGTCAGCAACGGACAATACCATTCATGGCAAGCCGCAGGCTTCTACGCCGTCGCCTATAACTGGAACGGCCAAACTGTGATCTCATACCGGGTTACGGATGCGATCACGTCGAGACCCTGGAGCGATGATCCCGGCAGCGATCCGTGGAATGCGGAAGAACTCTGTGTTGCGATGCGTCCCCCTCACCAACAAAATCAACATCTTAGCGAAGCCAAGTGTTAAATTTTCTTGGGTAGAGGGGGCTGTTGCCACGAAACAGCCTGCGCAGCGTTCCCGCAATCAAACTGCCAGAGCCACCGCAATCTCTGCTGCCAGCCTTGCATTGTTTTCCACCAGCGCGATGTTGGTTTCCAGGCTTCTGCCGCTGGTCAGGTGGAAAATCTTGTCGAGCAGGTAAGGGGTGACGGCCTTTCCAGAAATGCCGTCATTGTCGGCATGGTCGAGGGCCCGGCGGATGTAGATTTCCATTTCGTCGCGCGGAATTTCGGCAGCTTGCGGCACCGGATTGGCAATCAGCATGCCGCCGCCGATACCCAGCTGGGTGCGGACCTTCTGGAAATTGGCGATGGCCGCCGGGCTGTTCAGCGACAGCGGGCTTTTCAGGCCCGAGGACCGCGACCAGAAGGCCGGGAATTCTTCGCTCTCAAAGGTAACAACCGGAACACCATTGGTCTCCAGCACTTCCAGCGTCTTTGGCACATCAAGAATGGCCTTGGCGCCGGCCGACACCACGATGACGGGCGTGCGGGCTAGTTCGGTCAGGTCGGCGGAAATGTCGAAGCTTTCCTCCGCGCCGCGATGCACGCCGCCAATGCCGCCGGTGGCAAAGACTTTGATGCCAGCCAGGCTTGCCGCAATCATGGTGGCGGCAACCGTTGTGGCACCGGTGCGGCGTTCGGCAATGGCGAAGGCCAGATCGGCGCGTGACAGCTTCATGGCGCCGGATGTCTGGGCCAGCGCTTCCAGTTCGGCTGTTTCCAGGCCGATATGCAGATTGCCGTGAATGACGGCAATGGTTGCCGGAACAGCACCAGCATTACGGATGATAGTTTCGACGCTTTGCGCCATGGCCAGATTGCCGGGAAAAGGCATGCCATGGGTGATGATGGTTGATTCCAGGGCCACGAGCGGCGCCTTGCGGGCAATCGCACTGGCAACGTCCTGGCTGTAATGGATGGTGATCGGGGGCAGGTGAGCGGTCATGATATCTCTCTCAATGGGTTTTGTCGGTTCTTGACAGGATTTTCAGCGGGCCTGCAAGGCCTATGGCCGCATTCAGCATGGCTGTATCGAGATTTTCGATTGTTGCAGAGGTAGTCCTTACGGCGAGCCCAGCGGCCGCCACGCCGCTGGCAAGCTGGTCTTCGAGACCGAGGTGGCCGAGCATGGCGTGGATGACGCCCGCGGCCATAGCGTCGCCCGCGCCGGTGACATCGCCAATGACAGCAATCTCTGGAGGCTGGATTTCAAGCCTGGATTGACGATTCCAGCCAGTGAGGCTCGCCTTGCCCGCTGTGACCACGCCACCGGCAAGGCCCAGAGCCAGCAGGTTTTCGGCTATATTGACGGTGGGAACCGTGTCGTCCAGCAGAGCGCGGGCCTCGGCAATGTTCATGAACAGGGCCGACAGGTGCGGCAGGGCTTCGCGCAACCGCACGACCTTGGCCGGTGAAATGGCGATGGCCACCAGGGGCAGGCCGCGGGCGGCACAGTCCCTTGCCAGAGCCGTCAGGGTCTCCGCCGGCAGATTGGCGTCGCAGACCACCAGGTCAGCAGCGTCCAGCTCTGCGCGCACCTGCCGCGTTGTCAGGCGGCGCGGGGAAAACAGCCGGTAGAGATCCATATCGGCAAGGGCGATGACCAGATTGCCGTCGGCTTCCAGAATGGCCGTATAGCTGGGCGTGCGCCGGTCGAGAAACACCAGCGGCTTGTCGATGACACCGGAGGCCTCGGCGGCGTCTGCCACGATTTCGCCCGCTGCGTCGCCGCCGCGCGGCGCAATCATCGTGACCCTGTGGCCGAGACGGGCCAGAGACCGGGCGACATTGAATGCCCCGCCGCCTGCCTCTTCCATCCAGCTGCCCGGATTGCTGGCACCGGCAACCGTCGTTCCCGCTATCCGGCCCCGCCGGTCTATATGGGCGCCACCCAGGGCGACTATGGTTTTTGTGCTCATCGGCGAATCTCCTCAAACGGCAGGAACAGCTAGAATCAGCGGTCTGGCCGGGTGTTTCATCTGGCCAGCGGTACCTTGCAAGCCGCTGAATCCATTAAGTAAACAAAAACAGAACACGTCTTCTATTTCCTTTTTAATTCATATGCTTGACGCGGACTTGCCAAATGAGAACAAATGAAGTACATAAAGTTGCAAGGCGGCATTGTTGCCTCGGGATGTTCAATAACCTAAAGGTGGATCAGATGGCACAAAACTCTTTGCGGCTTGTAGAGGAAAAATCGGTGGATAAAAGCAAGGCACTCGACGCGGCATTGTCGCAAATTGAGCGGGCTTTCGGCAAGGGCTCGATCATGAAGCTCGGCTCGAACGAGAATGTGGTGGAGATCGAGACGATCCCGACCGGCTCGCTCGGACTGGACATCGCCTTGGGTGTCGGTGGTCTGCCGCGCGGCCGCATCATCGAGATTTTCGGGCCGGAAAGCTCGGGCAAGACCACGCTGGCCCTGCAGACCATTGCCGAAGCCCAGAAGAAGGGCGGCATTTGCGCCTTTGTCGATGCTGAACATGCGCTTGATCCGGTCTATGCCCGCAAGCTTGGTGTTGATCTGGAAAACCTGCTGATCTCGCAGCCCGATACCGGCGAGCAGGCACTGGAAATTACCGATACGCTGGTGCGTTCCGGCGCGATTGACGTTCTTGTCGTCGACTCGGTTGCTGCTCTCACACCGCGGGCGGAAATTGAAGGCGAAATGGGTGACAATCTGCCCGGTGCCCAGGCGCGTCTGATGAGCCAGGCGCTGCGCAAGCTGACAGCCTCGATCTCTCGCTCCAATACGATGGTGATCTTCATCAACCAGATCCGCATGAAGATCGGCGTGATGTTCGGTTCGCCGGAAACCACCACGGGCGGCAATGCGCTGAAGTTCTATGCCTCCGTCCGCCTCGACATCCGCCGCATTGGCGCTGTTAAAGAGCGCGATGAAGTGGTGGGCAACCAGACCCGCGTCAAGGTGGTCAAGAACAAGATGGCACCGCCCTTCAAGCAGGTCGAGTTCGACATCATGTATGGCGAAGGCGTGTCGAAGACCGGTGAACTGATCGATCTGGGCGTCAAGGCCGGGATCGTCGAGAAGTCTGGTGCCTGGTTCTCCTATAACAGCCAGCGGCTGGGGCAGGGGCGTGAAAACTCCAAGAGCTTCCTGCGCGACAATCCGGATCTGGCACGGGAAATCGAACTGGCGCTGCGGCAGAATGCCGGCCTGATTGCTGATCGTTTCTTGGAAAACGGTTCGCCGGAATCCGATGATGGCGATGATGCTGCCGAAATGTGATCCGGCTACCGCTGGTTTGACGGGATCGTTGTGAATTTTGACCGGCCGTACGGATTGTGCGGCCGGTTTTGCTTGTCTGGCTGGACAGTTAGTCCGCCCCTCTATAAAAGCCTGATGCCTGAATATTAGTCTTTCCAGCAGCCGTGAAGGGTATACGAATGAGTGGCGTTAACGAGATCCGTTCTTCTTTCCTCGACTATTTCAAGAAAAACGGCCACGAAGTTGTCGCGTCCAGTCCGCTGGTGCCGCGCAATGACCCGACACTGATGTTTACCAATGCCGGCATGGTTCAGTTCAAGAACGTGTTTACCGGTCTGGAAAAGCGCCCCTATTCAACGGCGGCGACCGCGCAGAAATGTGTGCGCGCCGGTGGCAAGCACAATGACCTGGACAATGTCGGCTATACGGCTCGCCATCACACCTTCTTTGAAATGCTCGGCAATTTCTCCTTTGGCGACTATTTCAAGGAGCGGGCGATCGAGCTTGCCTGGAATCTGATCACCCAGGAATTCGGTATCGACAAGAACCGCCTGCTGGTCACTGTCTATCACACCGATGACGAGGCCTTTGGCCTGTGGCAGAAGATCGCCGGCCTGTCCGAGCGCCGGATCATTCGCATTCCAACCAGTGATAATTTCTGGGCCATGGGGGATACCGGTCCCTGCGGCCCCTGTTCGGAAATCTTCTACGATCATGGCGAGCACATCTTTGGTGGCCCTCCGGGCTCTGCCGATGAAGATGGTGACCGCTTTATCGAAATCTGGAACCTGGTGTTCATGCAGTATGAGCAGATCACCAAGGAAGAGCGCGTGTCGCTGCCGCGTCCGTCCATCGATACCGGCATGGGGCTGGAGCGGGTGGCAGCGCTTCTGCAAGGAAAGCATGATAATTATGATATCGACCTGTTCCGGGCGCTGATCGCCGCCTCCGAAGAAGCAACCGGAGTGCCTGCCGTCGGCGACCGCCGTGCCAGCCACCGGGTGATTGCCGACCATCTGCGCTCGTCTGCCTTCCTGATTGCCGATGGCGTTCTGCCGTCCAATGAAGGCCGTGGCTATGTGCTGCGCCGCATCATGCGCCGCGCCATGCGCCATGCGCAGCTTCTGGGCGCGCGCGATCCGTTGATGTGGCGGCTGGTGCCGGTACTGGTCCACCAGATGGGCCTTGCCTATCCGGAACTGGTGCGGGCGGAATCGCTGATCGCCGAAACGCTGAAGCTGGAAGAAACCCGCTTCCGCAAGACGCTGGAACGCGGCCTGACCTTGCTGTCGGATGCCTCTGCCGATCTGTCGGAAGGCGGCCAGCTTAATGGTGAAACGGCCTTCAAGCTCTATGACACCTATGGTTTTCCGCTGGACCTGACCCAGGACGCGCTGCGTCTGAAGGGCATTTCCGTTGATACCGAAGCCTTTACCGCAGCTATGGAGCGGCAGAAGGCCGAGGCCCGCGCCAGCTGGTCGGGTTCCGGTGATACGGCGACGGAAACCATCTGGTTTGAATTGAAAGACCAGAATGGTGCGTCCGAGTTTCTGGGCTATGATACCGAAGTTGCCGAAGGTGTGGTGCAGGCCCTGGTGGTAGACGGCAAGTCGGTGACATCGGCCGCTGCCGGCGCCGAGGTGCAGATTGTTGTCAACCAGACGCCGTTCTATGCCGAATCCGGCGGACAGCAGGGTGATGCCGGGTCGATGACCTCTGACACGGCCAAGGTTGCTGTTCGCGATACGCAGAAGCGTGGCGAAGGCCTGTTCGTGCATGCTGCGACGGTGGAAACCGGCACATTGTCGGTTGGTGATACTGTCGCGCTGGCTGTTGACCATAGTCGTCGCGGCCGCCTGCGCGCCAACCATTCCGCCACCCATCTGCTGCATGAAGCCCTGCGCGAAGTGCTCGGAACGCATGTGATGCAGAAGGGCTCGCTGGTCTCGCCAGATCGCCTGCGGTTTGACGTGTCGCATCCAAAGACCATGACCAGCGACGAGCTGCGTGTGGTGGAAGAGATGGCCAATGAGATCGTGGTGCAGAATTCACCAGTGGCAACACGGCTGATGAGTGTCGATGATGCTCGCGCTGAAGGCGCCATGGCCTTGTTTGGCGAAAAATATGGCGATGAAGTGCGGGTTGTGTCGATGGGCCGAGCCGTGCGCGGGGAGAAATCCGGCAAGCCTTATTCGATCGAACTGTGCGGCGGTACGCATGTGCAGCAGACGGGTGATATCGGCCTGGTGCGCATTGTTTCCGAAACTGCGGTCGGCTCCGGTGTCCGGCGGCTCGAGGCGCTGACGGGGCAGGCGGCACGCGACTACCTGTCAGAGCGGGACGAGCAGGTAAAATCCCTCGCTCTGCTGCTGAAGGTGCAGCCTGGCGAAGTACTGGGCCGGGTCGAAGGCCTGCTCGATGAGCGCCGCAAGCTTGAGCGCGAGCTTGCTGATGTCAAGAAGAAGCTGGCCCTGGGCGGCGGTGCTGCATCTGGAACTGCCGATCTGGTTCGCAGCATTGCAGGCGTGAATGTGCTAGGGCGCGTCGTGACCGGCGTCGAACCGAAGGATCTGAAGGGGCTGGCTGATGACGGCAAGCAGACCATCGGGTCCGGCATTGTCGCATTTGTTGGCGTCTCCGAGGATGGCAAGGCCAGCGCAGTTGTAGCGGTTACGGATGATCTGACATCGCGGTTCAGCGCTGTTGATCTCGTGCGGATTGCGTCGGCCAGCCTTGGTGGCAAGGGTGGTGGTGGACGGGCGGACATGGCCCAGGCCGGCGGCCCCGATGGCGACAAGGCTGACGCGGCAATTGAAGCGATTTGCGCCTATATTGCGAGCCGTTGATGGAGCGTGATTTTTATCAGTGAATGTTAGACAGATTTTTAGAAATTTCTTGTAAACTGCGAGCAGATTCGGAGTTTTAGTTTTGAAATTTTATCTGGACCTACAGACCCTGGTTATCTGCATGGTAACAATCAACCTGTTTTTTCTGGTTGTGTTGTGCATTGCCTGGCGGCGCAATCGCGGTTCTGCCGTGATTGGTTGGTGGGCTGCGTCGATGTTCGTCGGCGCAGTCGGCCCCTTGCTGAAATGGGCCGAATCCTTTGGTCAGATCATGCTACTTGGACAGCTCTCCAATGCATTGTTGATTTCCAGCACTGCATTTTTGTTGATGGGGGTCCGAGCTTTTTATGGGCATCAGACCCGATACATTCTGGTGGCCGCCGGGCCACTGGCCTACCTTGGTTTCGGTTTGCTCTATGCAAACAGCGACATTGTCGTTGACGGCCGGATGACCATCTATCTCCTGGCACCGGCCGTATATCTGACAATGGCAGGGACGACTATTTTTGCCGGGCAGCCGAATGAGCGTTTGCCAACCCAGTTCGTGGGCAGTCTGGTGTTTTTCACCTATGCAGCTGCCAAGGTCATTGCTTTTTTCGCTTTCCTGACCGCCCCGCTGGTGATTGTCAACGGCCTGCCGCAGACCAGCTGGTTTCCGATCATGGTGCTGGATAGCATGCTTCACACGGTGGCCTGCTGCTTCATTCTGATTGTGCTGACCAAAGAACGGGTTGAAGAGAAGCTGCGTCTCCTGGCAGAAACCGACATGCTAACTGGGATTCGCAATCGGCGTGCCTTTGTCAGCGAGGCAGAATCCCGTCTCGCAGCGAAACAAGGTCCGATGGCGTTGGCGCTGTTCGATCTGGATCACTTCAAGCGCATCAATGATACATTTGGCCATCAGGCTGGAGATGTTGCTTTAAAGGATTTTGCAGCCTTGCTGTCAGCGCAACTCAGCGATGACATGATTTTTGGTCGTCTGGGCGGGGAGGAGTTTGTCATTCTTCTGGACGCCGCCGATGAGGCGACGACCATGACCGTGATCGATGAACTGCGCCAGTCTATCGCCGGGCTGGCAAGCAGTGCCGCAAACGGTCATATTGCAATGACAGTCAGTGTCGGCTTAGCCTTTACCGAGGATTGTGGCCGCAATCTCGACCATCTGCTGGCCGCCGCTGACGGTGCGCTCTACATTGCGAAGGACGAAGGGCGCAACCGCATCTGCCGCTTCAATCCGTCGCTGCGTCTGCAGACCGTGCGCGAGCATGGCGAAATGAAGCGCATAGGCTTGATGGACCAGCGAATTTCACGGCGCACGGTGCGCAGCCATGCGCCGACTGTCTGACAACGACGATTTTGCTTCTCGGCCTGACTGAAAAAGTCTCCACTTCGATTGGTGCAGGCAAGGATTAATTCCGCAAGATTTGTCAAACGTCTCCATGCTTTAGAGGATCTGCAGCAAGGGAGAAACGGAATGACACAATCAGCAATTTGGGCAGCCTATGAGCAAAGGCTACTGAGGGTTTCAGACTATATTCACGCCCATCTGGATGATGACCTTGATCTTGACAGGCTGGCAGAGGTTGCCTGCCTGTCGCCCTGGCACTGGCATCGCGTTTATCGTGCCGTGCATGGCGAAACCCTGGCGGGCACCGTGAAGCGGCTTCGGCTGCAGCGGGCCGCAGCGGATCTGGCCCACTCCAGACTGGCGGTTTCCCGCATTGCTGCCCGCGCAGGCTATCCGGACCTTTCATCCTTCAACCGTGTTTTCAAGTCGTCCTACGGTCTTGCACCGGCGGCTTACCGGCGGGCCGGAAGCCACGCGGCCTATTCAACCGCTCTTAAACAGGGAATGACAGATATGTATGATGTGAAGATAAAGATGCAGGAAGAGGTCCGGCTGGCCGGCATTGCCCATCAGGGTTCCTATATGGCAATCGGCAAAGCCTTTGACATGCTGTACGGCACCTTGTCGGCGCGCAATCAGTTGCAGAAAGATTGCGGCATGGTAGGCCTTTATCACGATGATCCGGATGTCGTTCCGGTTGAGGCACTGCGGTCGCATGCCTGCGTGACGGTGGGCGTTGATTTCAAGGCGGAGGCGCCGCTGGAGCCGCTGGTGCTGCCGGGGGGGTATTTTGCGGTCTTGACCCACAAGGGACCCTATGCGGATATGCCAGAGGCCTATCGTTGGCTCTATGCCGGCTGGCTGCCACAGTCGGGCAGGGAGCTGCGCAATGATCCGATGTTCGAGCTTTATCTGAACAATCCGCGCGATACGGCGCCGGGCGACTTGCTGACGGAGATCTGGATGCCATTGAAATAAGGCCTGCCCTTGCGCTTCCATCCGAACCTGCTAATTCGGTTTGGGCTGATTGCAAACGGGTGGAGGCGTTCATGCATGACCGACTTGACATTTACCGCACCTCAAATGCCTATGCGATGATGGGCTGGCTTTCGTTTGTCGGTCTCGTCTGCAGCACTATTTTATTGCTGATAGAATGGCATCTGGGTGAATACTTCACGGTGGAATTCATTGGCGGGATTGCCGGTTTCCTGATCTGCGGTGGCTTTTATTTCTGGAACCGGCAGCAGAGACTGGATGGACGGCCGCATCTGGTGATAACGCGGGATTTTCTGATTGCCCGCGACCTGTCGGATGAACCAATCCGCTGGTCAGATATCGAGGCGGTAGAGCTTGCCAATGTCATGGTTCAGCCGATCCTCAGCCTGCGTCTCAATGCGGCCGCAGATGCTGTGTTGAAGCTGAACGCACGGGCTGCGCTGTCAAAATGGGTCAGCAGATCGGCGGGTGTCCAGACCCATGGCATCAGCCTCGTTGGTATAGATCAGGATGTGGCCGCGGTTGCTGCGGCACTCGACGCTATGGCGGGGCATGCGCGGCATCGGGATGTCCAGGGATAGAGTGGTTTATCCAGCTTTGGACTGGCGAGCCGATGTCTGGACCTTGGCGCTTTTGCCGGATCAGTCTTTTCCGGAAACCTTGAGCCATTTGCGGATGCGCGCGCGTGCATTCGCATAAGGCGATGACGTGTTGAGCTGGATCATCCTGCCTTTGGTCCATTTTTCATACCAGGGGTGACCATATAGTTCAGCATCTGAGCGCGCTTCAATCGAGACCACCAAACGGTTCTTGATCACAATCAGCTGCTCAAGACGCTGGATCCAGCCAAGTTCCGGGTAATCCGCATAGAATTTCTGGGCGAGCAGGCCGAGCTGGTTCCACTGAAAATCTAACTCCGGAAAATCGACTTTCTGGCCGTGATCATCGCGATCCAGCCATTTGAGAACCAGTTCGTTCCATCCCAGCAAATAGGCGACCAGATCTGCAGGGCTCATCTTTGTTCCGGCCATATGGCCGGGAAGTGTCTGTTCATCCGCGCGGTCTGCAGGCACATGTTGAAGATCAACAAGCAAACGGTCAAAGGTTTCGGCAATCGCAGCCAGCAAGTCCGTTTTGGTTTCGGGAATTGTCATGTCGGCTCCTTTTGCGCAATGGCAGGCTTTGCGCCAAGACATGAAATCGCTCAGCAATGCCATAGTCTAGGCTGAAACAAAGAAACCCGGCACTAGGCCGGGTTTCACAGTCAATCACGTACGGGCTTTGATCAGCCCATCGCCTTCTGCAGGTTCTCGTCAATCTTGTCGAGGAAGGCAGAGGTCGACAGCCATGGCTGGTCCGGGCCGATCAACAGCGCCAGATCCTTGGTCATGTAGCCATCTTCCACAGACTGGACGCAGACCTTTTCCAGCGTATCGGCAAAGCGGGCGAGCTCGGCATTGTCGTCCAGTTTTGCGCGGTGGGCAAGGCCACGGGTCCAGGCGAAGATCGAGGCGATGGAGTTCGTTGAAGTCTCCTGGCCCTTCTGGTGCTGGCGATAGTGGCGGGTCACGGTGCCGTGGGCGGCTTCGGCTTCCACAGTCTTGCCATCTGGGGTGAGCAGAACCGAGGTCATCAGGCCGATCG
>NZ_JAIVFV010000211.1 GCF_020829445.1 Nostoc sp. CHAB 5836 | reverse complement strand
GCGCGCCGACCACCGGAATCGAGAGATTGTCGCGCAGCAGAGCCGGAAGAGCCATCATTTCACCCCGTGGAAGATCGTTGCCGGCGAGTATCGCCTATTTCAGGAGCTCGTACGCACCACCTTTTTCAAGGGCGCGCTTGTAGGCCGGCCGGGCGTGGATGCGGTCGACGAAGGCCTTGAGCTTCGGCAGCCGCGCGAACAGCGGCGAACGTGCCGAGGCGGCCTCGAGTGGGAAGCTCATCTGGATGTCGGCCGCCGAAAAATTGTTGCCCGCAAACCACTCGCGCTTGTTGAGCTCGCCTTCGAGGAAGGCGAAGTGGCTGCCGATCTGCGGACCGAGCAGGGTCTTGTCGGCGCCCGAGGCGATCGCACGGGCGACCGGCCGCATGAGGAAGGGCACGCGCGCCGGCAGCTTGCTGAACACCAGCTTCATGAACAGGAGCGGCATCAGCGAGCCTTCGGCATAGTGCATGAAATAGGTGTAGTGCAGCCGCTCCGGCGTACCGGCGGGCGGCGAAAACTTGCCGCCACCATAGGTGTCGGTCAGATATTCGAGGATGGCGCCCGACTCCGCGATGGTCCTGTCGCCGTCGGTGATGACCGGCGACTTGCCCAGCGGATGCACGGCGCGCAGCGAGGCCGGCGCCTGCATCGTCGCCTGGCGCTCGTAATGCTTGATCTCGTAGTCGAGGCCAAGCTCTTCCAGCATCCACAGGATGCGCTGCGAGCGCGAGTTGTTGAGATGATGGACGGCGATCATGGCGACAGCGCACCCGGCCGCCAGTTGCCGTGGAAGCCGGCCGGCACACGGCTGCTGAGATGCGCAAGAGCCACCGGTCCCTTGGCGATGTCGGTCGCCTCGAAGACCGCGAGATCGCTGCGGCCTTCTTCCGACCGATAGATGACGCTCAGCACCCAACCGTCGCCTTCCGCTGCGCTGTCGGACCTCGGCACGAACACCGGTTCGCCGAAACGGTCGTCGGTACCGGCGCTCCAGGTCGCGTTGCGGCCGGAGGTCAGGTCGTAGTGGGTGATGCCCTCGCTGCGGCGCACGCCCGCCTCGGTGACGTTGCCCGAGACGATCCAGCCGTGCCGGTAGTCGTTCATGCAGTAGCGCTCGTCGAAACGCGGGAACTCGCCGGCGCGGTCGTCGAGCTGTTCTTCCTTCATGGTGTTGCTCTTGCCCGTGAGATCAAAGGTCCAGCGGAACAGCCGCGCCGCCGGGGCACCCTTGGTCGATGGCGACCCGTCGGGCAGCGGGAACAGCGGCGCCACGTCGTACTTCATCACGTCGACCACGATCTTGCCGTCGGCCGTCTCGAAGTGATTCATCGGATGGAAGACGTAGGAAGGAGGCGCCGTCACCCACTTCACGTCGGCCACGGTCCCGCCGCGCGGGATGAAGGCGATGTGCGTGCCCTTGTCGGGCTCCCAGGCGAACGGCGGCAAGCCGCCCATGGCACGCTCCATCGAGGAGGTGAGCGGGAAGATCGGCACCACGATCCAGTTCTTCGTCACGGCAAAGTCATGGATCATGCTGGGGAAGGGGCCCTCGAGGATTTCCGCACGCGTGACCTGGCCCTCGGCCGTTACGGTCTGGATGCTGACTTCCTTGGTGAAGCGGCCGGTGGCGGAATAGCCGAAGAACACCATCTCGCCGGTCCCGGGGTCCATCTTGGGATGGGCCGTGAAGGGGCCGTTGAGCTTGTCGCCAAAGGTCTCGTAGCCCTTGGCGGTTGTCGGCATCAGGCTCGCCGGATCGAGCGCGAAGGGCGCATGCGCCTCCTCGAGCGCCAGCAGCTTGCCGCCGTGCCAGACGATGTTGGTGTTGGCGATGGTCGAGTTGAGCGCGAAGACACGCGGGTCGGTGTAGCGCGGATTGCCGAAGGTGCCGGAGAGGCCCTCGCCTTCCTTGTTTTCGATCTCCCACTTGGGCGTCCGCACCCAGCGGTTCTTGTAGGAGACGTTGCCGTTCTCGATGTGGAAGGCGTGGATCATGCCGTCGCCGCCGAACCAGTGATAAGGCCCGCGCGGCGCGAACTGCGGGTTGGGGCCGTTACGGTAGAGCGTGCCGCACAGCTCACGCGGCATCTCGCCGGTGATGTGCAGGTGGCCGGCCTCGGCCTCGGTGTTTACCGGGGCGTAGTAGCCGCGCAGGAACGGATTGTCGGTCGGGAAGGCTTTGGCCATGGCGCGCTCCTGTCGGCAGTTGTTACGGTAACGCTGTGAATATATCGAACGCTATCAATACACGGCGTTTCCCGCAAGACAATTCTGAAGGTATCTCAGGGACGGACTTCGCGCCGCCGGAAATAGACATACCCGCCGATGCCGAGCGCCAGGATCATCAGGCCGAGGAGGAACTCGGTAAGCGTCGGTCCCAGCAGATCGAACAAGGGCGTGGCGGCGACGTTGAACGCCAGCATGGATGCCGCCATGACCGCGAGCCGGAGCCGGAACACGCGAGAAATCTCGGGGCCTCGATAGGCGGTCTGCATGCGGGTGATCATGGGGATGAAGAAGAACGGCCCACCCAGCCCTCCGATGAAGCCCGCGAGCATCATCGCCGGCAGCAGCAGAGGATTGTCGAAGCACCACACGGCGAGCGCCATCAGCGCAAAGCCCGAGCCCATCGCGACATAGCCCAGGAACATGGTCGATAGCGGCCGGCGGAAGCGGACGCTGCCGGCGATCAGGTTGCCCAGCACATCGCCCACGCCGTAGGCGCTGACGATCAGACCGAGCGAGGCGAGCCCGTGGAAGCCGAACAGGGTCGGGTCGTGTTCCTGCACCATTAGCGCGATGCAGAGCTGCAGCGCCACGCTCCAGGGTCCGTTGGCCAGCGCGTTGAGCAGCAGCAGGGCGCCGATCGTGGGCTCGCGCAGGATCAGGCGGGTGCCATCCAGCAGCGCGTCCCAGGCACCGCGCCAGCCGCCGCGACCGCCGCGCGCGACCTGGTTGCGATCGATCAGCCGGTCGCGCACTGCCCACACGGCAAGACCGGACAGGACGAAGCCCGCGGCGGTGACCGTCAGGAAGTGGATGACCGGCAGGACTGCGTTCAGGGCGGCCGCCAGCGCCGGTCCGATCAGGCGCGCGAGCCGCCACGTCGCATCGAACAGGCCGTTGATCGAGTGCATGGCTTCGCGATCGGTCACCAGGACGGGCACGGCCGACTGCAAGGCCGGCGTGAACACCATGCGCATCGCCGCAAGCCCCATCACCGACACGATGAGCAACGGAATCGAGACGCCCCAGATGTAGAAACCCGCCACCGGCAGCAGCGCCAGAACCGCGCTCGCATACTTGGCGCCGATCATGGCGCGGTCGGCGCGCCAGCGGTCGAAAGCCGAGGCGCCGAGCAGGCCGACGACCAGCATGGCGGCATATTGCGTGGCGTTGACGTAGCCCGCCGCATTGCCGATCTGTTCGGCCGCGATCCACACCACGGCGACGCGAAACAGATCCTCGCCGATGGTCGAGGCGGCGAGCCCCGACCATACGACGGCGACAGCGCGGTCCTTTAGCGGACGGAAGACCGGGAGCATTGCACGTCAGGATCTATTTCGACCACACGCCGCTATCCTTGCTCTTGTAGCCGAGAGACAGATAGGCCGCGTCGACCAGCGCCTGGCCGCGTTCGTTCATCAGCAGGCCGGGGCCCATGCGGTTCATGGTGTAGCCGAAGGAAAGCCCGGCGGCGGGATCGGCGAAACCCAGCGAGCCGCCGGCGCCGACATGGCCGAAAGCGGCGCTGCCCAGGATGACGCTGTCGCAATCCTCGCCGAAAAGTTTGGCGCCGAGCGCACGTTTGCGATTGTCCATCGACTTCATGAAGCCCAGCGCAAAGCGCGTCGGGATGCGGAGCGTGGCGTCGTCGTGCGTGGCCATGGAAACCTCGCCCATGCGGGCCAAGGTCGTGGCATCAACGAGCTTGCCACCGCCATTCGCGAGCGGCGCATACATGCCGGCCAGGCCGCGGCCGTTGGTGACGCCGTTGGCCGCCCCGATCTCGGCGGCACGGCCGGCACGGGTGTTGGCGCCGCCGATCCGCCAGGCGCCGACATTGAAGAAGAACAGCGCCGCGGGCGATTGCTTGTTGGTGCCAAGGTCGAGCAGGAACGGCGTCTTCATGTCCTCGGCCTTGTAGACATGGGCCAGAATCGGCGCGACGCGCGGCTCGATCTCTTCCGGCAGGCCGATCCAGAAATCGATACCCAGGGGCTTGGCGACTTCTTCCTGGAAAAACGTGCCCAGCGACTTGGCCGACGCGCGCCGCACCATCTCGCCCACGGTCCAGCCGAAGGTGAAGCCATGATAGCCGTTGCGCGTGCCCGGCACCCAGAACGGCTCTTCGCCTGCCAGCCGCTCCGTCATGTAGGTCCAGTCGTAGGGACCGTCATCCTTCACCTTGGCGCGGAGCGCCGGCAGGCCGGCGGAATGGTCGAGCATCATGCGCGTGGTCACGTGCTGCTTTCCGTGCTGGCCGAACTCCGGCCACATCTCGACCACCGGTGCGTCGAGGTCGAGCTGGCCGCGACTCGCCAGGATGTGGGCGCAGAGCGCCGTCGCGCCCTTGGTGCAGGAGAAGACGATGCTCACCGTGTCCTGCTTCCAGGGCGTGCCGGTCTTGGGGTCGGCGACGCCGCCCCACAGGTCGACCACGGTCTCGCCGCCCATCGTCAGGCAGACCGAGGCGCCGACCTCGCCATTGGCGTCGAAGTTCCTGTTGAAGGCCTCGGCGACGCGCTCGAAGCCGGGCTTCACGGTTCCGTCGATCATGGAGGCACCGGCAGTCCAGTGACTTTGTATAGGAATCGCCAAGCGATTGAGACGCCTGTTGGGGCCACTTGATGATCGACGTCTTTAGCTATGTGTAGATCGACCTCAACTCCGCTCGCGCGCAGAAAATAAGCAGCTCGCAGAGCCTGCTCCACCGGAATTACTTGGTCGCTATCGCCATGAATCAACAATACCTCAGGCCGTGACTTGATTTCGGCCGCCAGTGCGTCAGGCATCTCGAGTGCACCAGAGAAGCTGATGATACCGGCGAGCGGCTTCGCGCGTCGTAGTCCGGCATGAAGGGCCATTGCGGCGCCTTGCGAGAAGCCGACAAGGACAGTGTGAGCCTCGTCAAGACCGTACCTATTCATCATGTTGTCCAAGAACTCATCGAGAGTTCTGCTCGTCGACCGAAGATCCGCTGTAATGGCGTTCTGATCGTCCCCTGAAATTCGGAACCACTGATGATAATCAGGATAGTCGTCGCATCGAGCAGGTGCTGTCGGACAATGGAAAATTGTGCTTGGCAGAATATTGGCGAATATTTGAGCGAGACTGATCATGTCATCGCCATTGTTGCCATAGCTATGCAGTAGCACGACGAGATATGCCGGGTCGTCGCCATCGAAGCCGACCTTGGGCCCGTCGAGTCGAATCATGTCGGAACCGGCAGCTTGAAGATCTCGAGCAGGAAGCGCGCGGCGTGGCTGAGCGCCGTCTGGTCGATGCCGTGGCCGACGCCCGGGGCGATGTGGACAGCGACGGCGACGTCGTTCTGCTGCAGCGTCTCGGCGGCCCGCTCGGTCAGCACATGCGGCAGCATCTGGTCGCTGTCGCCGTGGGCCAGCAGCACCGGCGGCCGCGACTTGATCTCGTCCTTCAGCACCTCCGGCCCCGCCAGCATACCGGAGAAGCCGACGATGCCGGCCAGCGGCTTCGCGCGGCGCAGGCCGACGTGCAGCGCCATCATCGTGCCCTGGCTGAAGCCGACCAGCGCGGTCTTCGATTCGTCCAGCCCGTAACGCGCCATCGTGTCGTCGAGGAAAGTCTCGACGAACGGCGCGGCGCTGCGCACACCTACTGCCGCGACCCGCGGGTCGAGCCGCGAGATGCCGAACCACTGGTATCCCATGGGATTGCCCTCGCAGGGGTAGGGCGCGTTGGGCGCGTGAAACACCACGTCGGGCATCAACGGCGCCAGCACCGGTGCCAGGCCGATCAGGTCGTCGCCATCGGCGCCGTAGCCGTGCAGCAGGATCACGAGATGGCCGGGCTTGCCGCCGCCCTGCGGGCCGTGGCTTGGTCCCTCGAGTTTGGTCATTTGGCCGTCTTCCCCACTTTGATGTCTTCCTTGAGAGGCTTGGGCCCCCAGTCCGGCATGCTGCGGCGATAGTGCCAGAGCAGCAGGGCAGCGGCACTTCGCCAGGGCCGCCAGGCCTCGGCGATTTTGAGAAGCCGCTTTGCGTCGGGCCGCTTGCGCAGCCGTTTCAGATGTTGCGCCGCCACGACCAGCCCGAGGTCGAGGCCCGGCATGATGTCGGGCCGGCCGTGCGCGAACATCAGGTAGATCTCGGCCGTCCACGGACCGATGCCCTTGGCCTGGGTCAGCATGGCGATTGCCGCCGTGTCGTCGAGATCGTCGAGAGCGGTGAAGTCGATGCGGCCTTCGGCGATGTCGGTGGCGAGGCTGCGGCCATAGCGCACCTTGGCGCCGCTGAGGCCCACGGCACGTAGCTGCTCGTCGTTCTGCGCCAGGAATTCCAATGGCTCCATCGATGGCACCGCCGCCTCGAGCCGGAGCCAGATGCTGCGCGCGGCATGGACCGAGACCTGCTGGCCCACGATCGAGCGCATCAGCCCGCCGAATCCCGTCGGCATCTCGCGCCGCACGGGATGGCCCACGTCCTTCAACACGCGCGCGAAATCGGGATCGACGCGCGCCAGATGGCGCATCGCTTTCTTCAGATTGGCATCATCGAGGACGATCTTGCTCACGCGTCCGGCATAGCACGCCGCGTGAGGCCACTGTAACGTCCGATCATGGCTCTCGTCGTCACGCGTTTTGCCCCGAGCCCGACCGGCCTGCTGCATCTCGGCAGCGCCTATTCGGCGCTGGTCGCCCGCAACCGGGCGCGCGAGGCCGGGGGCCAGTTCTTGCTGCGCATAGAGGACACCGACATCCGTCGCTGCCGGCGGGAATACGAGACCGCCATCCTGCAGGACCTGAAATGGCTCGGCCTCGACTGGGACGGCGCGGTTCGCCGCCAGTCCGATCATTTCACCGACTACGGCCGCGCGATCGACCGGCTCGACGCCCATGGTCTGGTCTATCCCTGCTTCTGCAGCCGCGCCGAGATCGAGCGCGAGATCGCGGCCTCCGCGAGCGCGCCACACGCCGCCCTCGAGGGGCCCGACGGTCCGCTCTATCCCGGCACCTGTCGTCATCTGGCGCCCGCCGAGCGCAAACGGCGCATCGCGGCCGGCCGCGAGCACTGCATACGGCTGGATGCGGCGCGCTCGGCGGCGGCGGCAGGCCCCTATGACTTCGTCGATGAGCGCCGCGGGCGCATCGAAGGCCAGCCGCTGCTGATGGGCGACTTCGTGATCGCCCGCAAGGATACGCCGACCAGCTATCACCTCTCGGTTACGGTCGATGACCATCTGCAGGGCGTGACCCTGGTGACCCGGGGCGAGGACATCCTGCCCTCCACCCACATCCATGTCCTGCTGCAGCGCCTCCTGGGTTACGCGACGCCGCTCTATGCCCACCATGGCCTGATCACGGACCCGACCGGCCGGCGCCTGGCCAAGCGCGACAAGGACCTCACCATCCGGTCGCTACGCGAAAGCGGCGTCAGTCCCGAAGAAGTGCGCCGCCGCGCTCTGGCGGCGGCAGCCGGGCAGGCCTAACATTCGGCCATGGAACGAACCGCAGAACTGGCCGTCGGGAGGCGGCTGCTCGGCCATATCGACGGCCGTACCACCGATCTCGCGGACTCCCTGTTCCGCAACCGCGTGATCGCCTATTCCTGCCGCGAGCGTGCGCGGCTCGAGCGCGAGCGGCTGTTCCGCGACCAGCCGATCTTCATGGGACTGTCGGCGCGGCTCGCCAAGGCGGGCGACTACGTCACCGAGGATGTGGCCGGCCTGCCGGTGCTGATGACCCGCGGCGCCGACGGCATCGTAAAGGCCTTCGCCAACATCTGCCGCCATCGCGGCGCGCCGGTGGCCGAGGGTTGCGGCAACGCACGCGCCTTCACCTGCCCCTATCACGGCTGGACCTACGATCTCGCCGGGCGACTGCTCGGCACGACCGACAAGGTGGGCTTCGCCGGCGTCGATCTCGCAAGCCACGGCCTGGTGCGCCTTGCGGCCACCGAACGGCACGGCATGCTGTTCGTGCGGCCGAAGCCGGTGCTGCCGGGCGAGAGTGCCGATCTCGACGTCGATGCCGGCCTGGGGCCGATCGCCGCCGATCTCGCGGCATTGCGGCTCGGCAGCTATCCGCTGTTCTCGGCCGATCGCGTGGCGCCGCGCATCAACTGGAAGTTCGCCATCGATACCTTCCTCGAGGGCTATCACATCCCGCATCTGCACCGGAAAACCATCGCGCCCTACTTCATCGGCAATTGCGGCACCTTCGACGGCGCCGGCCTCAACGGGCGCATGTGCGTGGCACGCACCTCGATCGACGCCGTGCGCGGCCTGCCGGAAGCCGAACGCAACTATCGCCCGCATGTCATCTCGATCTACCAGCTCTTCCCCAACACCATCCTGATCTGGCAGGTCGACCACATCGAGATCTGGCGCGCGTTCCCCGGCCGCGACGATCCCAGCCGCTGCGACATCGAACTCACGATTTACACGCCGGCCGACTCCGACAGGCCGGACTCGTACTGGCAGAAGAACCGCGACATCGCGATCCGCACGGTGATGGAGGAGGACTTCCCGCTGGGCGAGCGCATGCAGATAGGTTTCGAATCGGGCGTCACCGAGGAAGTGCTCTACGGCCGCAACGAGCCGTCGCTGGTCCACTTCCACACCTCGATCCGCAGCGCCCTCGGGGTTCCTACTTGACGCAGCCCGAGCGGCTGCCCGACTTCCCGACGGGCGGCTGCGCGGTGGTGATCGGCGGCTCGGGCGGCATCGGCCGCGCCATCGCCATCCAGCTCGCCGAGCGCGGCTGCGATGTGGCGCTGAGCTACTTCAAGGGCAGCGCGCGGGCCGACGAGACGGCCTCGCTGGTGCGCAGCGCCGGCCGCGAGGCCCATGTCGGCCAGGTCGATCTGCGCGAGGAAGCCGAGGTCCGCCGTTTCGTGGACGAGGCGGCCCAGCATTTCGGCGGCGTGCATACCGCGATCTACGCCGCCGGTCCTTACATCCCGATGCGCTTCATCGGCCAGCAGCCGGCGGCGGCCTTCCGCGAGGTCATGGAGCACGATGCCTTCGGCTGCTTCCACCTGGTCCAGGCCGCACTCCCGCATCTGCGCACCGCCAAGGGCAGCTTCACCGCCATCGTGACGCCGGCCATCCGCCGCTATGCCGTGCGCGACATACTGAGCGCCGCGCCCAAGGCCGCGATCGAGCAGCTGGTGAAGGGGCTCGCTGCGGAGGAGGGGCGCTTCGGCGTGCGCGCCAACGCCGTCGGAGTGGGCGTCATCACCGACGGCCTCTATCATGCGCTGGTGGAAAGCGGCGACTTCGACCAGCGCTTTCTCGACGCCTCGCGGCAGGCCATGGCGCTGAAGCGACTGGGCACCGCCGATGAGGTCGCGGAAGGCGTGGTGTTCCTCGCCTCGTCGCGCGCCCGCTGGATCACCGGCCAGACGCTGATGGTCGACGGCGGCTATGCAATCTAGAAAATTGTCCCTCGGGCTGCTGCTGCTCAGCGTCGTCCTCTACGCAGCGGCTCTGGTGCAGGAAGAAGCGTTCTGCGTCGATGGCCAATGCGCCAACTGGCCAGGCTATGCGATCCTGCTGTTCGGCGTGCTCGCCCTGGGCGACAATCCGGCGAACATGGCCTGGCTGGCCAATCCGCTTCTGCTCATGGCATGGATCGCGACATGGATCGGCCGGCGGGTGCCTGCATTCATCGTCGGCTTCGCCGCCCTGGTGCTCGCGGTGTCGTTCTCATTTGCGAAGACGGTGATCGCCAACGAAGCCGGCATCGCCAGCTCGGTCACAGGCTTGAGGCTCGGCTACTGGCTGTGGCTGGCCAGCATGGCGACGGCCTGCGCCGCCGCCTTGCTCGCCGGGAGATCATCGACGACTTCGACCTGAGGCCCTGACATGAACCGGGCCAAGCTTGCGCGCTGCGTCGAGGTGGCGGAAGAAGGGTGGGGTCGACGCGTCAGCGATCCTCGAGCGCCTTGAGCACCCAGACCTGCACGGTGTTCGACTCGAGGAATTCGCGCCCACGTTTGCGCAGGGTGGGATCGCGGGCATTGCCGTCGATGATCGCGGTCAGGATGTCGCAATTGTACGGAACGGCGACGGCTTCGGCATAGCGCCACGCCCCGTTGTGCCGCTTGTGCCGGTAGGTGCGCACCCGGCCAAAGGCATCGGTGATGCGGAGGCGCTCGCCCGGCCCGACCGGGACGAATCGCGGGTCGAGCAGGCGGACGTCG
>NZ_JAIVFV010000210.1 GCF_020829445.1 Nostoc sp. CHAB 5836 | reverse complement strand
ATTGAGTACGAGGATATCGGGCGAGGCGCCGCCCGCTCGCACGGCATCGATGATCGCCTCAGGAGCCGCCGGATCGTCGAGATCGGCGATGATGTGCCGCCGCCCCGCCAGCCCCGCGCCGGAGCGCGCAACGGTCATGACGGCCGCACCCTCAGCCGCAAGCGCTTCGGCTATCGCGCGCCCGAGGCCCTTGCTCGCTCCCAGCACGAGCGCTGTCTTGCCGTCGAGTCCCAGGTCCATCGCGTGTTCTCCCGAAGGCCTTGCGCCGTGGGCGGTGACGGGCTCGAACCGCCGACCCTCTCGGTGTAAACGAGATGCTCTACCAACTGAGCTAACCGCCCCACGATGCTGGCGCGTGCGCGGTTTAGCCGTGTCGGCGGCGCGGTCAAGCTGGTAGAGTGCGCAGGCGATGGCCATTCACACAAAGCTCAACGATGGCACCCCGGTGTGCATCCGCCGCGTGAGCCGCGCGGACGAGGCGCGATTGAAGCAGGGAATCGCGCAGCTTTCGCCGCAGTCGCGTTATCTCAGGTTCTTCTCGGGCATGCGCGAGGCCCCGCCGCAGGTGCTTCGCTTGCTGGCGAGCCCCGACGGGCACGATCACCTCGCCTGGGGCGCGCTCAGGAGCGACCTGGCCGACACCCCGGCGCTGGGCGTGGTTCATGCATTTCGCGACAAGGACGATCCCGAGGCAGCCGAATTCTCGGTGGCCGTGATCGACGCCTATCACGGACGCGGCCTTGCGCGGCTCCTGACCGCGGTGCTGCTGCTTGATTGCGCGCGCGAGGGGTATGAGCATTTCACCGTCCACGTCCTCCCCGAAAACCGCCCGGCGCTGGCGCTGGCGCGCTCGCTGGGGGCGAAAAGCGTGGGGTATGAGGGCGGGGTCACGGAGCTGGCGATCGACATCGAGGACGCGCTCGCCGCGCTCAGGACCGAGCCGGATGTGCCCGGGCTCGCGGCGGTGTTCGAGCAGTTCGGCAACGAGCCGCTAGGCCATCAGGCTGACAGCGGCTAGGGGCAGGGCATGACCACCCGCACGCCCCGCATCCTCGTCCTCGGCACCGGCGGCACGATTGCGGGCGCGGGGAGCGGCGGGACGGGGACGGCCTATCGCCCCGGCGGGCTTTCGCTCGAAGTGCTGGTCGGGCACCTCGCGGCGCTCGGGCTGGCGGCGGAATTGGTGCCGCAGGAGATCGCCCGGATTGGCTCGCAGGACATCGGCTGGGACGAATGGCGCGCGCTCCACGCGGCCTGCACCGCGGCGCTGGCAGATCCGGCGGTCGACGGCGTGATCATCACCCACGGCACCGACACGGCGGAGGAGACCGCCTTCCTGCTCGACCTCACCCTCCCAACCCACAAACCCATCGTGCTGGTCGGCGCGATGCGCGCGGCGGACGCGGTGGGGGCAGACGGGATGCGCAACTTCGCCAATGCGGTGAAGGTGGCGGGCGACCCGGCGGCGGCCGGGCGCGGGGTGATGCTGGTGATGGGCGACGCGGTGCTGGCCGCGCGCGATGCGAGGAAGGCCGCGACCTCGGCCATCGACGCCTTCCGCAGCTTCCCACGCGGGCCGATGGCGCGGGTAACGCCGTCAAGCCTCGACTGGTTCGGCCCTGCGCACCGGCTGGGCGAGGGCGCGCGCTATGGCTTCCCCGAAAGCTCGCCGCGCGTGGCGATCCTGACGGCGGGCGCGGGGATGGACGAGCAGCCGGTCAAGGCGCTGCTCGGGATCGGTTGCAAGGGCGTGGTGCTGGCCGGAATGGGCCAAGGCAACGCGCCCGCGAGCGTGATCGCCGCACTGGCCGAGGCGGCGGCATCCGGCGTGCCGGTGGTGCGCTCCACCCGCGTCGATGAAGGCATCGTCGACCGCAATGTCGAGGTGGATGACGACGCGCTGGGGCTGGTGGCGGCAAGGGCGCTCGGCCCAGCCAAGGCGCGGATGCTGCTGATGGTGCTGGTGGCGAACGGGGTTACGGATGCGCGGCGCGTGCAGGCGGCGTTTGATGGGGGGTGAGTGGGGGCGGCTTTGGCGGATGTTTTGCCAAAAAGTGGCCCTTCGGCTTTTGACCGTCTTTTGGACATTTGCAGCTCGCGCTTGGACACCTGACAGCTTTCATCGGCCAACATGCCCCACCAGTCAGGCAGCAATTCTTGTGTGCCGGCGCGGAATTGCTATCGTGTATGCTGATGCGGTAAGGTTCGAGATACATGAACGCAGTCTTTTCAGATCACTTTGAAGCCCAAACGTTGCCGATTCGCGAGAGGCTGAAGCTAATCTCTAAAGTAGTTGAGCGCGTCGTGCCAAGCGCTACCGCATGCATTTCATACAAGATGCCAGCATACCGAGCTCACAAGATCTTTATCTATTTTTCAGCCTTCAAACGACACATTGGCATCTATCCGCCCGTCACAGGTCCTGACGATTTGTTGCGCGACTTGGCGCCTTTTCGGGGTCCCAAAGGCAATCTTACCTTTCCGCACGATCAGTCGCTGCCCCTCGACCTGATCGAGCGCGTCGTTCAGCAGCTTGCAAAACAATATGGGTGAGTGGGCAAAGCAATCGGTTTGTAAAAGCCATTACGTGTGAGTTGCTTGTCACGAACCGGCAGCTTTCGCTGGGATGACGAAGGGAGTGGGCAAAACCACCACCCGTCGCCCCGTGCTTGATACGGGGCTTGGCTCACTTTGGCGCGGGCGCAAACGAAGAAAAGCCTAACCCCGTGTCAAGCACGGGGCGACGAGGGGAGGAACCGTTCCCCCTCCTCTTCAGAGGAGGGGTAGGGGTGGTGGCGCGGCGCGGCAGCGTCGCGCTCTGCGGCATTCACCACCCCGCTGCGACTAGGCTCCCCCGGGTCAAGTCCGGGGTCACCAAGTCTCGCAACCACCCTCTAAAGAGGAGGGTGGATTTGTCACCCCCAAGGCGTGACCAGATACTTCTCCCCGGTCTTCATCTGGCGGTAGTCGGTGATCGCGTCCTTCTCCAGCATCCCCTCCAGCGTCACCTTGGCCTTGTAATGCGAGGCGAAGGTGGTGGTGAGGTTCGCCTGAACGCGGCTGCGCATCCGCACCACGGTTTCCATGCCTGCGCGCTGCAAGAACGGGGTGAGCAGCCAGCCCGCCACGCTCCAGTCGAGGCCGTAAGAGGGCGTGAGGACCGTCGCGGCCAGTTCCAGCCGCCCGTAGATATACATCTTCTTGTGCTGGTTGGAGCCATAGCGCGAGAACTCGCTCATGCGGCTGACCGCGACCTGTTCCATCGCCTTCAGCACGCCGTCCGACGCCTGCCCGCCACCAATCGGATCGAAGCCGAGGAACGCGCCGGTCTCGGCAATCGCGGCGCGCAGGTCGGCCATGTAGGTGGGGGCCGAGCTATCGACCACATAGGTCGCGCCCTGCGCCTTGAGCATCGCGACATGCTCGGGCTTTCGCACGATGTTGACCAGCTTCATCCCGTCCTCGATGCAGATGCGGTTGAGCATCTGGCCGAGGTTCGACGCGGCGGCCAAGTGGACGATGGCCGAGTGGCCTTCCATCTTGGCGGTCTCGACAAAGCCCAGCGCGGTCATCGGGTTGACGAAGCTTGATGCGCCGACCTCGGAGGAATGGTCGCCCAGCGGCAGGCACATCATCGCCTCGGCAATGGCATATTGACTGAAGGCATGGCCCGGCACGCAGGCGACCCGCTGGCCGATCAGCGCCTGCGCCATGTCGCCCTCGCCCGCAGCGATCACCGTGCCCGCGCCCTCGTTGCCCGCAGGCAGGCGCTGGCCATGGCGCGCCTTGTTGCCGGTGAGGAAGGGTTCGGGCATGGTCGCGACGACCTTGCCGGGGGTGTAGTCCGCGCTCTCGAAATCGGCGGCGCTGGTGAGGATCGCAAGGTCAGACGGGTTGATCGGCGCGGCTTCCATCTTGACCAGCACCTGATTGCCGGTCGGAGCGGGAAAGGTGCTCTCGGCGACTTCCAGCGTCAGCTTGCCGTCGGCGGTGAGGGTGGTGAAGAGCTGCTTTCCGGTGGTCATTGATCATCTCCCTTGTTGCTGATGCGCCTAGGCATTCCGAGGGCGAGTGGCAACAGGCGGCGAAGGCCCACCCCTAACCCCTCCCGCAAGCGGGAGGGGGATTGGAAAGCGCTGATCCTCCCCTCCCGCCTGCGGGAGGGGTCGGGGGTGGGAACGCGACTCAAATCTCGGGATAGGTCGCCGCAACAAAATACAACCCCTGGGGCGGCGCGTTCAGCCCCAACGCCCCGCGATCCCGCGCCGCCAGCGCCTCGGCGATGCGGCTCTCGGGCCATGTGCCCGCGCCGACGAGCTTGAGGCACCCCACCATCGAGCGCACCTGATGATGCAAGAAGCTCCGTGCGGCGGCGTGGATATGGATCTCCTCGCCGACCCGTTCGACCTCGAGCAGATCGAGCGACTTCACCGGATCGGCCGCCTGACAATGAACCGAGCGAAAGGTGGTGAAATCGTGCCGCCCCACCAGCGCCTGGCCCGCGCGGTGCATGGCTTCGGCATCGAGCGGCTGGGGCACGTGCCACGCCTTGTCCCGCATCAGAGTGAGCGGCGCGCGGCGGTTGGCGATGCGGTAGAGATAGCGCCGCCCGGAGCAGGAAAAGCGCGCGTGCCAATCGTCCGGCACCACCTCGCAGGCGGTGATCGCGATGGGATCGGGGCGCAGCTGGGCGTTGAGCGCGGCCATGAGGCGGAACGGGTCGAAGGGCTTTGCGATATCAACATGGCTGCGCATCGCCAGCGCGTGAACGCCCGCATCGGTGCGGCCCGCCGAGTGCAGGGTGACGCTCTCACCGGTGATCCGCTGAAGCGCATCTTCCACCGACTGCTGGACGCTCGGCCCGTGGCTCTGGCGTTGCAGCCCGAAGAACGGCGTGCCGTCGAATTCCAAAGTCAGGGCGAAGCGGGTCAAGAAAGAACCGTCCCCGCCGCAACCGCCCGCCCGCGCAGAAATTCCGCGCGCTCGAGCACCGGCTTGCCCGCGCGCTGGAGCCGCAGCGGCCGGATCGCGCCATTCCCGCAGGCGATGGTGAAGTCCTCGTCCAGCACAGCACCGGGCGCGCCCGCGCCTTCGACCACCTCGGCGAGCAGCAGCTTCACGCGCTCGCTTTCAAGTTCGAACCACGCGCCGGGGAAGGGGGCGAGGCCGCGCACCAGTCGTTCGATCATCTCGCAATCTGCGGCCCAATCGATCTTCGCCTCGGCCTTGTCGATCTTCGGCGCATAGACCGCGGCTGCATCATCCTGCACCTCGGGCGGGAAGGCCGCGAGGTCCGCCAGCACGTCCACCATCGCCGCCGCGCCCGCAGTGCCCAACTCGACAAACAATTCCCCCGTCGTCTTGCGCCCCACCGGCACCGCGAGTTTGTGCAGCATCGGCCCGGTATCGAGCCCGGCTTCCATCTGCATGATGGTCACGCCCGTCTCGGTATCGCCCGCCATCACCGCGCGGTGGATCGGCGCCGCCCCTCTCCACCGGGGAAGCAGCGAGGCGTGGATGTTGAGGCAGCCATGCTTCGGCGCATCGAGCACCGGCTGCGGCAGGATCAAGCCGTAAGCCGCCACCACCGCCACATCCGCGCCCAGCGCCGCGAAATCGCCTTGCGCCTCCGCCCCCCGCAGCGACACCGGACAGCGCACCGCCACCCCCAGCCGCTCGGCCTCGACCTGCACGGGGGAGGGCATCAGCTTCTTCCCCCGCCCCGCCGGACGCGGGGGCTGGGTGTAGGCGCACGCCACCTCATGCCCCGCCTCGTGCAAAGCGCGCAGGGCCGGAACCGCGAAATCGGGCGTTCCCATGAAGATGATGCGCATAAGCTTTGCCCGCAGCCTTTGTGAAGCGAAGCGCAGCCCCTATCTCTCCCCCCATGGCATCGCAAGAGATCGAGGCTCTGAGTTCCGCACTCGCCCGCCTGCCGGGCCTGGGGCCGCGTTCCGCGCGCCGCGCCGTGCTGTGGCTGGTCAAGCACCGCGAAAGCGCGCTGCCCGCGCTGCTCGAGGCGCTGGCGGGTGTCGCGGAGACGCTGGTTGAGTGCCACACCTGCGGCAATGTCGACACCCGCGACCCCTGCGCCATCTGCGCCGACCCGCGCCGCGATGCCCGCGCGCTATGCGTGGTGGAGGAGGTGTCCGACGTCTGGGCGCTGGACCGCGCGCGGCTGTTTCCCGGGCGCTACCATGTGCTCGGCGGGCGGCTCTCGGCATTGGACGGCATCGGCCCCGAAGACCTCAACATCGCCAGCTTGCTCGCCCGGGTCGAGGGCGGCGGTGTGGACGAGGTGGTGCTCGCCATGAACGCCACATTGGAAGGCCAGACCACCGCGCATTACATCGCCGAACGGCTCGAAGCCTTCCCGCTGCGCGTCACCCAGCTGGCCCACGGCTTGCCCGTCGGCGGCGAGCTCGATTACCTCGACGAGGGCACGCTGGCGCAGGCGCTGCGGGCACGGCGGCCGGTCGGCTAATCCTCCCCTTCAGGGGAGGGGGACCATCCACAAGGATGGTGGAGGGGACTCGCCGCAAGCTCTGCCTTCTGCCGCCACTCCCCACCGTCAGCCGCCTGCGGCGCCTGACACCTCCCCGCTTCGGGGAGGATTGAATGCGACGCGCTGTTCGCCTAAATGGCGCGCATGGCTATCCGCGAAATCCTCGAAGTGCCGGACCCCCGGCTCAAGATCATCTCGACTCCGGTCGAACCCCACGAGTTCGGCCCCGAGCTCGATCAGCTTGTCGAAGACATGTTCGAGACGATGTACGATGCCCCAGGCATCGGCCTCGCCGCGATCCAGGTTGGTGTCCCCAAGCGGGTGCTGGTGATCGATCTCCAGCCCGACGATGCCGACGCAGAGCCGGTCGAATGCGGGCACGATCATGGGCATGGTCACGGCCACAAGCATAGCCACCAGCCGACCAAGAACGAACCGCGGATCTTCATCAACCCGGTGATCCTCGATCCGGCGCGGGAGCTGTCGACCTATCAGGAAGGCTGCCTCTCGGTCCCCGAAATCTACGCCGACGTCGATCGCCCGGCGACCTGCACCGTCCGCTATCAGGACCTACAGGGCAACACCCACGAGGAAGCGCTCGATGGCCTGCTGGCGACCTGCCTGCAACACGAGATGGACCACTTGGAAGGCATCCTGTTCATCGACCACCTCTCGCGGCTGAAGCGGGCGATGGTGCTGAAGAAGCTCGAGAAAATCCGGCGGGCGGCGTAGCTTGTTTTTCGCTCGCCCCTCCGGGCGAGCGTCCTCGCTAGATGCGCAGCAAAGCTGCGCCCGCTGCGGCTCGGCCGCGTGGCCTCGCGGCGCTGCGCGCCGATGGGCGCGTAATCATCCCCCCTCGTCACCCCGGACTTGATCCGGGGCTAGGCTTTCTTTCTTGTTGGAAAGCGCATCGACGCCACTAGCGTTCTCCATTCGTTCCATGTAAGCTATCCGCATGGACCCGACAATTCTCGCGATTCTCGCTCTCATCCTCGGCGCAGTCCTTGGCTGGTTTCTGGCCTCGCGCCCGCTCGCCGATCTGCGTGCGCGGCTGGCGGCGGCGGACGCGGCGGGGGTTGAGGGAGAGGCGAAGTTTACCCGCGCCATCGCCGAACTGGGCGAAGCGCGGATCGAAGTCGCCGCGCTGGGTGAACGCGCCGCACGGGCGGACGGGCTGGCGCAGGCGCTCGATAGCGCGCGTGAGGAAAACGCCCGTTTCCGCGCCGAACGCGCGGCCTTTGACGAACAGAAGCGGCTGCTGGAAGAATCGCGCTCCAATCTGCTCAAGGAATTCGAGAACACCGGCGCGGCGGTGCTGGGACGGGCGCAGGAAGCCTTCCTCAAGCGTGCCGAGGAACGGCTCGGCCATTCCGAAAAGGCGAGCGAGGAGAAGCTGAAGGCGCTGCTCGCGCCTGTCGGTGACCGGCTCAAGAGCTACGAGGAGCAGGTCAAGGCGCTTGAGGAAAAGCGGGTGGACGCCTTCGGCCAGCTGGCCGGCGTGATCGAGGAGATGCGCAAAGGGCAGGACGAAGTCCGGCGCGAGGCGCAGCGGCTTGGCAATTCGCTCACCAACGCCCCCAAGGCGCGCGGGCGCTGGGGCGAGCGGGCCTTGCAAAACGTGCTCGAACAATGCGGGCTGGCCGAGCACACCGATTTCCATCTCGAACAATCGATGGACACCGCCGATGGCCGGTTGCGGCCCGATGCGATCGTCAATGTGCCGGGGCAGAAGAAGCTGGTGATCGACGCCAAGGTGTCGCTGAACGCCTATCAGGCCGCGTTCGAGGCCGATGACGAAAGCGAGCGCAAGCGCCACCTTGATCTGCACGCCAAGTCAATGCGCAATCACGTGCAGACGCTGGGATCGAAAAGCTATCAGAGCCAGTTCGACGACGCGCCCGATTATGTGGTGATGTTCGTGCCGGGCGAACACTTCGTCGCCGCCGCCTTGGAACATGACCCCGAATTGTGGGACTTCGCCTTCCGCAACAAGGTGCTGCTGGCGACCCCGACCAATCTCGTCGCGATTGCCCGCACGGTCGCGCAGGTGTGGCGGCAGGACAAGATGGCGAGCGAAGCGGCTGAGATCGGCCGGATGGGCGCCGAGCTGTATGACCGCCTTGCCACCGCAGCCGAGCACTTGAAGCGCGTCGGCGGCGGGCTCGAAAGCGCAGTCAATAATTACAACAAGTTCGTCGGTTCGTTCGAGCGCAATGTGCTGTCGTCCGGGCGGCGGCTCGCGGAAAAGGGCGTCGAGATCGGCAAGCGCGAGATCGAGGAAGTGCCGCTGGTCGAGGGCGCCCCGCGCTACAATGCCGAAGACGTCGCCGCGCTCGAACCCGACATTCCCGCGCTGGAAGACCGCAAGGACGCCGCAGAGTAAGGTTCTTTCCTACTGCCGACCGCTGCGTCATGCTCGCGGTCCGGCTCTTTCGCATCGTCCGCCATCGCCCGCCTTCGCGGCTGTTTCGCGCGAAAACTTTTTTGTCCGTCCGCGCAAAATCTGGACGTATCATTCTGAAAATACGGAATGAATCGCGTTGTCGGCAAGTTGACAGGGTGTAACCTTCGTCACCTTGCCTACAGCCCCGCCAGCACCTCATAGGCCAGCACCGCACCCGCAACCGCTGCATTGAGCGAATCGGCGCGGCCCCGCATCGGCATGGTCACCCTGAGATCGCAGGCCATCTCGTATTCCTCTGGCAGGCCCTGCGATTCGTTGCCGACCAGAATGAAGCACGGCGCGGCATAGGGCGCGCCGCGATAAGGCACCGCATCCCGGAGCGAGGCGGCGACCAGCTGGCCTTCGCCGTCGCGCAGCCACGCGATAAAATCCTCCCACCGCGCCTGCGCCACCCCCACGGTGAACACCGCGCCCATGCTCGCGCGCACCGCTTCGGCGCTGAAGGGATCGGCGCATTCGTCGATCAGGATGAGCCCGCCTGCGCCCACCGCGTCGCAGGTGCGCAGCATCGTGCCGAGGTTGCCGGGATCGCGCAAAGCCTGTGCGGCGAGCCAGATCGGCGCGGCACCTCGGTCAAGCGCGGCAAGCGATGTGTCCCATTCGTCGAACAACCCTGCCACGCTCTGGGCGTTTTCCTTGCCGGTGATCTTGGAGAGAATGTCGGGGGTGGTCGCGATCACCTCGCCGCCCGCCGCGACCACATCGGCCTCAAGCCGTTCGAGCAGCGGATGCGCGCGCCCCTCGGCCATCACCAGGGTCTGCGGCACCCGGCCCGAAGCGCGCGCGTCCTCGAGCAGCCGCAACCCCTCGACCAGTAACTGCCCGGCGCGCTTGCGATGCTTCTTGTCCCGAAGCGAGCGGAGATACTTGACCGTCGGGTTGGAAAAACCGGTGATGTGCTTGCGCATCGCAAAAACCGCCAGCCTTAGGGGCCGCCGTCCTCAATCCTCGCCGAAGCCGTCGGCGATCAGCGCGATCAGATCGGCAAGCACAGCGTCGGCGCCCTCACCCTCGACCGCAACCTCAACCGTATCGCCCTTGGCCGCGCCGAGCATCATCAGCCCGAGGATCGATCCGCCCGCCGCGCTGTGCGGGGCCTTGGTGACGGTCACCTTCACGCCATCAGGCAGCGCGGCGACCGCGCCGACGAACTTAGCGCTCGCCCGGGCGTGCAGGCCGCGCTGGTTGACGATCGTGACGCTCTGCCTTGCTTCCCCCACGCGCAAGAGCCCCCTCAGGCCTTGGCCCGCGCCGGGGGAGCGGCGTCGGCGCCGAGCAATTCGCTGGCGATGGTGATGTAGTTGCGCCCAGCGGTCTGCGCGGCATGAACCGCGGCGGTCACGTCCACGGACTTGCGCGCGCCGGCGAGGCGGATCAGCATCGGCAGGTTGATCCCGGCGATCACCTCGACGTGGCCTGCATCGAGCAATGAGATCGCGAGGTTCGACGGCGTGCCGCCGAACAGGTC